>JAQGOE010000161.1 GCA_028293725.1 Gammaproteobacteria bacterium
ACGGACGAGGCCGGGTTGGTGCAACAGGGGCTGAGGCTCCTCGGACTCGGTAGTCGCGCGATTTTACTTAAGGGTGGCCACGCCGATGGTGAGGACGCCGGAGATCTTCTGATCTTGAGCGACCGCACGGTCGAGCGAATAGCGTCGCAGCGCGTAGCCGGCACGAGCCGCGGCACAGGTTGCGCGTTGGCCTCGGCGATCGCCGCTGGACTGTCGGCCGGAAAACCCCTAAACGAAGCCTGTCGCGCCGCCAAAAACTACGTGCTGGCGATGCTGACGCCCGTCAGTTAACCGACTGGCCATCCGCCCCGGCGCCTGCTCGCAGGACGTCAAACCGAGGCAAACGCCGCTCTTTCCCATCGGTTGACACCTCCCTGTTACATCGCGCAAATACGTCTGCAGTTGCCGACAACTGTAACCACTGCGCCTGAAATCGCATCACAACTTCTGACTTCTTCGCCCATCGGGTCAACCAACTCCTCCCTACCGCGCTGTGGGGTGCAGGCCAACGCAGTCCGCAAACAACGCGAGGCCGCAGTCAACAACATGTCGGAGGGTAGGGTTATGCAGCTCATTCTTGTGAAGCGCGCCGTGTGCAGCGCATTAGCCGCGGGGGTCGCGGCAACTCTCACCGCATGTGGTGGTGGGGGAGGCACCACAACTCCACCCGCGCAGACGGGCACCGTGCCGCTCATGGTGAGTGATGGTTCGTCCGATGACTGGGCCACAATTGGCGTCAAGATTCTGAGCATCGCGCTCGTGCCGCAGGGTGGCGGAACTTCCGTGACCGTGTATACGGCGCCTGCGCCGGCACCGATGGTCAACCTCGAGCAACTCGATCAGATCGCTGAGATTCTCGGCAATGTAACGGTGCCGGTAGGCACCTATACCGGTGCGACACTGACCATCAGCGGAAATCCCGGCGATGTCGCGTTGGTGGTGTCTGCCGATCCCGAGGCCGGCTTCGCGGGGACTCCCGGGGTGACCATTGCGTCGGACCAGATCCAGATTCAAGACACGAAGGGCACATCGGGCAGTCTGACAGTGCCGGTGAATGTGAACTTCGTGTCACCACTGGTGGTAACCACGAGTCAGAACAACGCGCTCGATCTCGAGTTCGATCTCTCGCACCCCGCGTTCATTGTCGGCCACACGCCCGTGTTGACGGGCACCACGGTGTGGGCGGTGAATTTCAAGGGGCCGATACGGCACCGTCCTATCGCCGATATTGCACATCGCGTTTTGCGGCACACCTACGGAACCGTAACCGCGATTGCGTCGGATTCCACTTCGATCACCCTCACCAAGGATTTCCCGACGCTGCCTGTCGTGAATCCGGAGACTCCGGTGGCGACCTCGGAATCGTTGCAGATTCTGGCTGACGCCACGAACGGAACGATCTTCTACGATCTGGATGCGAAGACGACCACGACCATTACGAGCTTTTCGGCCGAGGCGTCGACCCTCGTCGGTAAGTACGTCCGCGTCGCGGCTCGCTACCAGGAAAATGGCACGCTCGTCGCCGTACGTGTCTGGGCCAGCAGCACATTCAACAACGTCTGGCTGAGCCCCGAGGGCCACGTGCTGCACGTCAATACTGCGACTGACGTCATGACGGTTCTCAACGAGTCCGGCGTGCCAGTGCCGCTGACGGTGAATGCGAACACGCAGTTCTTCTACCGGACTCCGGAGAGCGCGCTTGCCGATGCGACACCGATCGCGACCGGCACGGGTTTTCTAACGAGCAACAATCTCGTGCGCGGCTTCAAAGTACACGCCAGTGTCGTGGATCCTCTCGCGACTCCGTTGGTCGCGCAGACGGTCGACATCGAGACCGCGGCGTACTCCGGTACGCTCTCCGCCGCTAACAGTATGGGGTTCACCGACACCCGCAAATTCGGGACGGCGACCGATGACTACACTGTCTCCCTGGATTACATCGACAGCATGACCGCGAATGGCAAGGACTCGAGCGGCAATGCCATCACGGGGTTCAAGTACTGGGACTTCGCCTATCCCACGCTGGTCACCAGCGGCTCGAACGCGACGACTGAGTTCACCGCGGCCACGAATGGCGGCGTGAGCTTCGGAGGTACGGTTGGAGCCATATCGGCCTCGGGCTTCTCGCGCGCCGTCTGGGGCGACCCGGCGAACTCCACTGGATGGTCGGTGCCGTGGACGATCCTGTTACCCACGCCCATCCCTCTCGGAACCGTCGCGACCGCTTACGCGGGCAATGCTTTCACGATGACGGTGACGGGTGGAACGATGCCTGTCACGGTGGACGTGAGCAGCACTTCGGGCTCGGCGACGCTGGTTTACCAGGTCGACAGGACCAACAATATCGTCACCATCAGCCCGGTCGACATCACGACGAGCGGCGGCCTCACGGCCCTGACGAACGGGCTCACGGCCGGGGCCCTGGTGAAGGTGTACGGAGTTCCGCAGTCGAACGGCACACTTCAGGCTTACGTGCTGACGTACTACACGGGAACGACGATGCCCTCCGACTGAGCGGAGCAGCTCCAGGCACGGGAACCGCGGAGTCATGGGCCGGGAAAGCTCATGACTCCGCATCGTCGTGTTCGGAGTGATAAGCTTAGCGCGTGATGCTACGAATACTCGCGATTGCAACGGCTCTTGGGGTCACGGCGCTGGCTCAGGCGCAGACACCTACCCAGCCTTCCTCCGATATCCCGCCGAGCCTGCAGGCTCCCCCCGGTGAAAAGCTCATCCTCCAGGCGCATGCCACCGGGTGGCAGATCTACACCTGTGGTGCGGGCACCGATGGCAAGCCGCTGTGGACGCTCAAGGCCCCTGATGCGGATCTCCATGATGAAAAGGGCGCGGTGATCGGCCATCACGCCGCGGGTCCGTCCTGGAAATACAAGGACGGAAGCCAGGTCATCGGCAAGGCGACCGCGCACGCGGATGCGCCGGACATGAAATCCATAGCCTGGTTGTTGGTGTCTGCTATCGGGCACTCGGGCGATGGCCTGTTTGCCGACGTAACCCACATCCAGCGTGTTCATACCGAAGGTGGCCAGCCGCCGGCCGCTTCTGAATGCGATCCCGCGAAACCGAGCGCCGCGGCCCGCAGCAGCTATACGGCCGACTATTACTTTTACGCGCCTGCGAAGTAGCTATTCTCCATGGACGATTTGAAGCGCATCGCCCATCGAGCGATGCTCGATCACGGCTTACAGCCGGATTTCTCGGCCGACGAGTTGGCGCAGGCGAGCTCGATCACACAGCCGGCCGTCGATCCCACCATCCGCGATCTGCGCGGTTTGCTGTGGGCTTCCATCGACAATGACGATTCCCAGGACCTGGATCAGCTCTCGGTCGCGGAGCCGCTCCCCGGCGGGGCGGTGAAGATTCTCGTGGCGATCGCCGACGTCGATGCCACCGTGAAGATCGGCACGCCAATAGACGACCACGCGCGTGCAAATACAACGTCCGTTTACACGGCAGCGCAGATTTTTCCAATGCTTCCCGAGAAGCTCTCGACTAACCTGACTTCCCTGGCGGATGGGCAGGAGCGTGTCAGCCTCGTGATTGAAATGACGATCGACGCCGGTGGCACGGTGACCGGGTCCGACATCTACCGGGCGCAGGTTCGCAATCGCGCCAAGCTCGCTTACAACAGTGTCGCTGCGTGGCTGGACGGCAAGGCGGCGCCGCCCGCGCCGGTTGCGGCTGTCCCGGGAATGGAGCAGCAGATCCGCATCCAGGACCAGGTGGCGCAGGCGCTGAAGCGGGTGCGACGCGAACACGGTGCGCTCACGTTGGAAACGATCGAAGCACGTGCTGTGTTCGATCGCGGTACCCTGAGCGATCTGCGTGCCGACGAGCGTAATCGCGCCAAGGATCTCATCGAGGACTTCATGGTCGCCGCGAACGGCGTGACCGCGAGATTTCTCGAGAGCAAGGGCTTTCCCTCGCTGCGCCGGATATTACGCACTCCGGAGCGTTGGAACCGAATCGCTGCCCTGGCGTTGGAATTGGGTGAGCGCCTGCCAACGACGCCCGATGCCATGGCTTTGAACGTCTTCCTGGCGAAGCGTCGCGACGCCGATCCGCTGCGGTTTCCCGATCTCTCCTTGTGTATCGTGAAGTTGCTCGGCAAAGGTGAGTACGCACTCAAACGCCCGGGGCAGGACACGCCCGGACACTTTGGACTGGCGGTCACGGACTACACTCACTCCACCGCGCCGAATCGTCGCTTCCCCGATCTCATCACCCATCGGTTGGTCAAGGCGGCGCTCGAAGGCGCTAAACTACCGTACACGCTGGACGAGTTGGACTCGCTCGCGCAGCATTGCACCGAGCAACAGGGTAACGCGGATAAGGTCGAGCGCTCCGTACGAAAGTCCGCGGCGGCACTCCTGCTGGCCCGGCAGATCGGGCAGCGCTTCGATGCGATTGTCACCGGTGCGTCGGATAAGGGAACATGGGTGCGCATTCCAGACCCCGTTGCCGAGGGCCGGGTGATCAGGGGATTCGAGGGGCTGGATGTGGGCGACCGGGTTCGCGTGGAACTCGTTCATACCGACGCGGCCCGCGGTTTTATCGATTTCGCGCGTTCCGGGTAGCCCTTGATGTGCGGGGGGGTCGCCCGCAGTTAAGGGCGAGGATCCTTGGCTTCAGACTGAGGCGGAGACACATGGTAATGCTCAAGCGGATTGCAGCTCCTTTGGCCCTGGTTATGGTTCTGGCTTGCGCCGGTCCGGTGCTGGCCGCTGAACCCACGGTAGACCAGGTGTACCAGGCGGCTCGCTCGGGTCACCTGGTTGAGGCGCAGCAGCTCATGGACCAGGTGCTGCGTGATAAACCCAATAGTGCCAAGGCGCACTATGTGGAGGCAGAACTCTCTGCTCGGGCAGGGAATTTCGCGCGGGGACGGCAGGAATTAGCGACGGCAGAGCGGCTGGATCCCAGCGGCGCCTACGCAAAGCCTGAGGCTTTGGCGGCGCTGCAGCGGGAGCTGGCTCGCGGAGAGTCGCGCGGACCGACTGGCAACTACTCCGTTGCTCCGCGGGTGGTTGAGCGTCGCAACTCCTCATTCCCGTGGCCCATCATTCTCTTAGTGGTTGCTGGCGTGGTCATTGCCTGGGCTCTCCTGAGCCGGCGCCGTCCGCCGCAGTATGGTGGCTATCCGCAGTATCCGGGTGGCGTGCCTCCGGGAGGCGTTCCCGGCGGTGGCTATGGTGGCCCCGCGGGCTACGGCCCCGCTGGCTATGGTCCTCCCATGGGTGGCGGCGGCATGGGTTCCGGCATCGTGGGCGGCCTGGCGAGTGGTCTCGCGATCGGCGCGGGTGTGGCTGCCGGCGAGGAGCTGGTCCATCACTTCACCGACCGTGACGGTAACCGCGTAGAGGCGCCTCCCGGCTATGTCCCCCCGCCGCCTGACGACAACGGCAACATGGGTGGGAATGACTTCGGCACCTCCGGCGACAGCTCCTCCTGGGACGATAACAGCGGGGGTTCCTTCGGCGGTGGCGATAGCGGCGGCGACAGTGGCGGCGGTGGTGGCGACTGGACCTGACGGGTAGTTCTTGAGGCGCGTCCCCCTCGGGGCGCGCCTCGCCTCACATGCTGGATTCCGACCAACTTGCCGCGCGTGCTGACCGTATCCGGGCGAGTGGTTTGTTGGGTCGTTCCGGACAGCTGAGTCGTCTGTTCGATTATCTCGTCGAATGCTCCGTCCAGGGAAAGTCCCCGAAGGAGATCGACATAGCCGTCGAGGCACTCGGTCGCGGTGCTGAGTTCGACGTTACGCAGGACGCGGTGGTGCGCGTCTACGTGCACAAGCTCCGACGCCGGCTCGAAGAGTTCTACGGCGGTCCGGGCAGCGAAGAGTCAGAGCGCATCGTCATCGCTCGTGGGGAGTATCGACTTTCCCTGGAGCCGAACGAGGCCGCCATCGCGAAGCCGTTGGTTGCGGCGCCTGCGGAACAGCCGACCTCCATCAAGAAGTGGCTCATCGGGGCACTGGCCGTGTCCCTCATCCTCAACATTGTGTTTCTGGGCCTTGCCCGTTTCCGGCAACAGCCGGTCGATGCCGCTATGGCACGTGTGCGGGCAAATCCCATCTGGGCGCCGATTCTCGGCGACGATCTTCCCATTGTCATCGTGGTCGGCGACTACTACATCTTCGGCGAAACCGACGAGTCGATGAATGTGAAGCGCATGATCCGCGAATTCGAGATCAACTCGCACCGCGAGCTCGAGCAATACACCCAGGATCATCCGGAGGTTGCCGACCGGTATATGGATCTCGGGCTGACGTATCTGCCAACCTCCGTGGCGCCGGCGCTGCGTGAGTTGATGCCCCTGTTGGCTTCCGCCGGAAAGCGGGTGCGCGTGGTGTTGGCTTCCGAGATGACTCCCGACCTGCTCACGCGTGCTGACATCATCTACGTCGGCTATCTGAGTGGCATGGGTATGTTACGCCGGCTTATTTTCGCCGGCTCGCAGTTCGCGATCGGCGATACTTACGATGAGCTGATCGATCGCAAGAGCGGTCATCACTATGTGAGCCAAAGTAGCAGCCTGTGGCGCGGCGATCCCAGCTACCGGGATTACGGCTATTTCTCCACATTCGCCGGCTCCAACGGCAACAGGGTCGTCGTCGTAGCGGGCACGCGTGACGTGGCCCTCGCCAACACGGCGGAGGCCATAACGCGTCCGGAATCGATGGAACGGTTGGCTGCGCAATCGGGCAGTCGCAGGGACTTCGAAGCCCTGTACGAGGTGTACGGTATGGAGGGGACGAACGTGGACAGCAAACTGCTGACCACGGCGCCCCTCAACACCGCCGCGATATGGAGAAACTGACGCTCAGTGCGTCTTGTTGATGAAGGCCGCTACGTTGTCGTGGAGCGCCTTCAGGTCCGGCTCATGTGCATACACCATGTGACCGGACGTGTAGAAGTGCATTTCCATATTCGCCTGTAGCGACTTCTGCATCGGAAGTTGCTCGAGCTCCCACTGAGCGGCAAAGAACGGGGTGGCGAGGTCGAAGTAGCCACCATTCAACTGCACCTTGAGATTGGGGTTTTGTTTCATCGCCGCCGCGAGATCGGGCATGACGTTCATGCTCGTCGGAACCTTGCTGCTCGAGCCTGGTGGCTGGTGGAGGAAGTCCCAGGTCCTTTCGACGTCATTTTCGGCCTTGTAGATCTTGTGCTCGCCGAACTTCAACGTTTTGCGCACGTAGTCGTTGAATGCAGAGACGTACGCCGAGGAGATCGCCGCGGACTGCGGATCGTACTCCGCCTCCTTGCTCATTGGATCGAGCGTGGGACCGGAGAAACGGCTGTCCAGGCGACCGGCGGTGACCTCACTACCTAACAGGGTCTTGTCGAATTCCCCACCATTCACACGCAGGTCGGCCTGCTCGATGTATTGTTGGGGTAGACCGGTGTACTCGTGGAGTTTGGCGGCGATGGCTGCTTTGTGCTCGGCCGACAGCCTGGAGCCCTCCATGAGCGCGTGCCAGTAGTCGCCGAGTGCGAACTGCTCCACTTCGGCGAGGAACGGCTCGAGCGCCGGCGGCTGGTTCGGCAGTTTATGGTGATACCAGGCCGTCGCGGCGTAGGTGGGGAGGGCGAGGACGTAAGGCTGATCGACACCCGGGTTGAACTGGGGTGAGTCCACGCTGTCGTCCATTGCGAGAAAAGCCGAGAGGAGAATGATGCCGTTCAGATCGAGAGCCTTCTCGTTCTGGAGGACGTACGCGAGCACCGAGGCGCGCGTCGTTCCGTAGCTCTCGCCGAAGAGATATTTCGGCGAGTTCCACCGTCCGTGGCGGGACAGAAATTCGACGATGAAGTTGGCAAAGGCATGCGCGTCTTCGTCCACTCCGTAGAAGGCCTTCTCTTTTTCAGTGCCCCGGAGGTGACTGAAGCCGGTGCCCGGTGCGTCGACAAAGACCAGGTCGCTGGCATCCAGCAGGCTGAATTCATTGTCGACGAGCTTGTAGGGAGCCGCCGGGCTGTGCGAGTCATCCTTGGTCAGCACTCGCTTGGGGCCGAAAGCGCCCATGTGGAGCCACACGCTGGACGACCCCGGGCCGCCATTGAAGATAAAAGTGATGGGCCGTTGCGGGTTCTCGTGGTCGCCCTGGAAGTAGGCGACGTAGGACATGGAGACCTCGGGCAGGCGCGGCGGTGGCGATCCGTCGTGGTCGCCGTGATCCGGTGGGTCGTCGTCGAGCGGGTCTTTCTGGTGAACGACCAGAAGGCCGGCCTCCGCCTGGTAGGCGACCTTGCGGCCCGCTACGGTGATGGTGTTCTGCGTGACCTGGCTTTCATCGGCCAGATGCCGCGGATTGTTGTCCTTGTCCTTGTCTTTCTCCTCGGAGGATTCGGACTTCGTGTTCTGGTGCTCCGTTTCCTTGGCCTGCAGCAGGCCGGAGCCCGCAAGCAATGTTGCGCAAAGGGTGAGGACGACGGGGAAATAGCGGCGATTCAGGGTCAAAGCGGCCACCTTGCTGAAGTTACGGCGGCCGGCATTATAGAAGCGGGCGGCGGGAACGAGCTGAGTTTCCTGACAGGCGCTGCGGCAGAGCGCTTGGCCGGTGCGGCGGGCCGAGTGACCGGCGAGGGGCGCCCCGGATCAGGCGGCCACGCGCCTCCGAAACTGGCGGCTCGCCAGCAGTACCCCGCCCAGCGCCAGCAGAGTGGTGATGTCGAGCGCGCCGCCATGATGGCCGCTGCTGGCGGCGTTGACAGTCAACGTCGTAGAGCTGCTGACACTGCCGTTGTTGGCACCGGTACAGGTGAGCGTGTACGTGTCCGTGCCGACGGCAGTCGGCGTGACCGTCTGACTACCGCCCGTGGATTGCGCGCCCGACCAGGAGCCAGAAGCCATGCAAGCGCTCACATTAATGCCCACCCACGTGAGTGTCGCGGAGCTCCCCACAGTGATGGTCGATGGGCTCACGGATAGTGTGGGCGCTGCCGCCGGGAGTTGTGCGAAGGCGGCGTCAATCTGCAGGAAGCCATGCCCGTCGTTGTAATCATAGGTGCCCGAGCTCGAGCTGCTCATAGACAAGGCGCTGTTCTGCATCGCGCTGATGATCTGGGTCGGCGTCAGGGTGGGATTGGATTGCAACATCAGGGCTGCCGCGGCGGCCGCGTGAGGCGCGGCAGCGGAGGTGCCGAAGAAGTTCGGGAATGAGGCGTTGTCCTCGCAGCCGGCGATGCCGGTGGTGATCGATCTATTCCTATCGGCAAGCGTGGCGCCGAGGTTGGTGTTGTTCACGCCGTCCGGCCCGACGAAATCCGGCTTCTGGCGGACTTCCGGCGTGCTCAGGCGATTGCCGGAGGTGTCGAACAGGATCGGGTCGCCACCCAGGGAAGAATAAGACTCGAGGGTCGCTGGAGTGGTGCCGCACTGGGGGGTCTTGAAGTAAAACGCGGCACCCACCGCCGCGGCCGTGGCGGCACCGGGGTGGCCCTGAAGGGTCGGGCTGTTGGTATTGAAGGGCGAGTTGATCGTGGATCCCGCGCCATCATCCTCCAGCACGAATTTCACCCTGCCGGGCACGGTCGTGCCATTGACGAGGCCGATGGTGATCGTGACATTCACGGCGGCGGTAGAGGCTTTCGCGCTCGCCGGATTGCCGATGATCAGAAGTTGCACCGGATCCATGTGCAAACTGCTGGGGCCCGTGCATGAGGTGATGGGGTTCGGAAAGGAATTGTTGTCTGTGACCAGGTCGGCGCCGGCACCCTGGATGCAGATATCCATGGCGCTCGTGGCGCCACCGCTGTTCGGCGAGCCCGTCACATAGGGTTGGTCCCACGCGACCACCAGGAAGATGAACTCTCCCGGGAAAAGCTGCGGAATGCTCAGCGGCAGCGTCGTGGTGCTCGTCGCCCCGCTGGGATCGAAATTCAACAGCTTCTCGTTCGACTGCGATCCTGTTCCCGCCACGGTGAATGCCGGGGTAGTGTTCTCGTACGACAGGTGGCCGTCGTTACCGGCGGACGAGAAATAGGCCACGCCCTGCGCTGCGACGGTGTTGATCGCCTGGGCGATCAGTCCGTCTTGGAAGAAGGGCTCATCCGGATAGCCGACATCGTCGACGATGACTTTCGCGCCGTTCGACGCTAACGTAGTGATGCCGGTGGCGAAATCCGCCTCGGTGTTGACGGCAGTATAAAATGACAGACCCGCGCCCGGCGCAATGGCGTGGATGATCTGCAGAATCGAGCGCCCTTCGTCGCCGAAGGGGAGTTGTTCGGGGGCGCCGTAATTCATACACGACGCTTCTTTGACTATGCTCACGCCAGCGGGCAGCGCGCTCGTCGAGGCGGCTTCTCCCGACGATGGCTGTTGATCGTCGCTGTAGGTCGCCGTAAAGCCCCACGGGGCGTAACCGTTGGGGCCCGAAGCGGGTACAGAGGAGCCCGCGTACTGCGCAAAGCAGTTGAAGCTGTCGGACAACACGCCGACCGTGACACCCGTACCTGTCAAGCCAGGGTAGTTGGCCCGCATGACAGAGCTCTTCTGCGCGAAGTCACCCTGCGTGGCGACCACGCTCGAGCGCGTTCTCGGCATGGCTGCACGGGCAAAATGTAACTCGGAAAGTGCGCTGGCGTTGGCCAGTTTGTCAACCGGAAGCCAACCTCCCACATCGTTGGAGAACACTGCGACATCGCGCAGTCCGAGGTTCTCCAGGGCGGTCTTGAGCGCTTGTGGATCGCCGCTAGCTATGGCATCGATCGCAATCTCCGGCGTCATCAGCGGATTGGAAAGCCGGAACCGGGCTGCCGGATTGATGGCGTGCAGGTCACGGATCGGATGGTCGGCGGCAACGGTGGGGTAACGCTGTGCGACGTCAGTGAGTGAGCCGTCTAGCTTTCCGGCCGGCACGGCGACCGAGGCGGAGTTTTGCGGAACGCCGAATACGGTCAGTCGCGTCGGCGCGCCCGTCGCAGCCGCGTTCGTTGAAGCGACGCTCGTCGAGTCTGCCGCCGGGGCCGCGGCGGGATGGGATTGAATCGCCGCGGAGGCCGCCAGCGTCGCTGACATCTGCAGCGCCGCAATCAACACGACATTGACGCTCATCCGCCGTCCAGTCTCGCTCATGCGCACCCTCCACACGCGCATCGGCGCGGCGTAATCCCAACGCAATCTTGGGCTTAGGCCCGGACTACGTCAACGTCGCAAGGTGGAGTCAGTTCGCAGTTCATTTCTTTCGTGAGGCTTTCCAAGCCGCCACCCGCTCCGTGATGTAGGTCCGATAGTCTCTGTTCGTGTGGAGAGCAGGCATTTCGTGGTGTGCGCCTCCCGTGTGGTCGGGTACGGGTAATCTCGAAACGAGCTCGGCGTATACCATCTGCAGGTGCGATGGGTGTTGGGCGGCGGGGTTACTGCCTTTGGATTGCGGCACTGTAACGCCTTGTAACGGATCGTCAGTGCGGGGCGTCTCGAGAGTCAGCACCGCGCCAATACCCGGCGCCGCAGCGTCACGTGCCGTGAGCGCCGGCAGTCCCCAGCGCTGCTCGACTGTCTTGAGAATCGACGTGTGGTCGAGGGGCGTCGAATTCTTCGGCACCCTGAAGACGGTACCGGCCGGAATCAGCGGCGACACCAGCACGGTTGGCACGCGCAGGCCGAAGCGCTTGAAGTCGAACCCGAACTCGCCCGCGTCGTTATCGGGTGGCACGGCATTCGTGGGAGGTGCCACGTGATCGTAGCAACCGCCATGCTCATCGTACGTGATGATCAACAGGGTCTGTTCCCAGCCCGGGCTTTTGCGCAATGCGTAGTAGACATCGTGTATGAGTTGCTCCCCGAGTGCCACGTCATAATTCGGGTGCTGGCTATTACCGGTGGACTCCCAACTCGGCTCGAGAAAGGTGTAGGGCGGCAACGTACCGGCAGCGGCGGCCGCCTGAAAATCGGTGAACAGGCCGAAGTGGGTCTCGGGGGCATTCGTGGTGTCGGGAAAGTTCAGCCGTGTCAGCGGCTCGGCGCTGTATCCGTAGATACGCCAGTCGAGCTTTTTGTTGGTCAGCAGGCCGAAGATGCTGGGGGCGGTATAGGTCTTCGTCTTGTCGTCCATGTGTCCTTGCGACGTTCCGGCGCAGGCGAACGCGCGGTTGGGCAGCGTTTCGGTGGGGACCGAGCTGAACCATTGGTCGCAAACCGCGAATCCCCGCGCCAGTCCCGACAGTACCGGCAACATCGCGGGGGTGAACATTCCCATGATGTCTTTCGCTACGGTTCCTGGGAGGATCGACCAGCCTTGCTCCTTCGATTGCCACCCGAGAGTATAGGCGTAGTCGGTCACGAAGCCGCTGTTGGTTTCGAGCGGCGGCACGGGTGCCTTGGTGGCGTTGAACAATTGGGAGTTAGTGGCCGTATAGCCTTCGCCTGGGTCGGCTCCGGGCATGAAGTACGCGTTGCTGTCCGTGGCTGCGATCTTGAAGACCGGCACGGCCTTGCCGCTGCCGTCCGGGTTCGATTCGGAACCGGTGAGTCCCTCGAAGGGCTGCCCGGCGGGCGACTTGTTGCCGCTGTCACTATAGAGAAAGCCCAGCATGTGATCGAACGAGCGATTCTCCAACATCAACACGACGATGTGGTTGATGCTGCTCAGCTGACTCATACGGGACTCCCTTGTTGGTTCGTGGCGAGATCATATCAGCGCAGCCCCCGTCGCGATCTCGCGACGGGGGCATGCGGCACTGTCCTAATTGTAGTCCATGCAATCGAAGACCATTGGCGTTACACTGACATGACGTTTTATGGCTGATTGATTGCGAGGGAACTCATGGCCAGAATTCCACTCAAGGGTAGTGAACGAACTCCACTGCCTGGCTCACGTGCGACAGGGCCCGCCGATCCGTCGGAGCGATTGCAGGTGAGTATCCTGCTGCGCCGGCGTGCGCGGCAGGAGCTGCACGACAGGGTAGGTCGGCTCGCCCGCGGAGACCGCTCGTCAGGGCACCTGGCGCGGGATGAATTCGCGCGCCATTACGGAGCGGAGCCCGCGGATATCGCCGCTGTCAAGGCATTCGCGGCCGGTCATGGCTTGAGTGTCATACAGGAACACGCGGCGCGTCGCACTGTGGTGCTCGCCGGCACCGTGGCCCAGTTCGAGGCTGCGTTCGTTGTTCGACTGCAACGCTGCGAGCATCCCCAGGGAGGAGTCTACCGAGGTCGGCAAGGTGTCATTCAACTCCCGCAGGAGTTGGATGGAATTGTCGAAGCGGTGCTCGGTCTCGACAATCGTCCGCAGGCCCGGGCCCAATTCCGGCTGCAGAATCCCGCGGCCATCCGCAAACCATCCGCGTCCTCTCCGGCTGCATTCACTCCGATACAACTTGCGACGCTATACGGCTACCCCCAGGCCACCGGCCAGGGGGAATGCGTGGGTATCATCGAATTGGGAGGCGGCTTCAAGCCGGCGGATCTGCAGACCTACTTCACGAAGCTCAAGGTGACTACACCGACAGTGGTCGCGGTCTCCGTCGACAATGGGCAGAACGCGCCCACCGGCGATGCGAACGGGCCGGATGGCGAAGTCATGCTCGACATCGAAGTGGTTGGCGCGATCGCGCCCCAGGCAAAAATTGCGGTCTATTTCGCGCCGAACACCGATGCTGGTTTCCTGGATGCAATCACGACAGCCATCCATGACACCACCAACAAGCCTTCCGTGATCTCGATCAGCTGGGGTAGCGCTGAATCTAACTGGACTGCACAGTCGATGACGGCGATGGATGACGCGTTTCAAGCGGCGGCTACCCTCGGTGTCACGGTTTGCGTGGCGTCCGGTGATAACGGTTCGAGCGATGGAGTGACCGATGGCGGAGACCACGTCGATTTTCCGGCTTCGAGTCCGTATGCGCTCGCCTGCGGGGGTACGAGTCTGAAGGCGAGTAAGACCGCGATTACAAGCGAAGTCGTTTGGAATAACGGCGCGCAGGGTGGAGCGGGTGGTGGAGGTGTCAGCAGCTTTTTCCCCGTGCCCACCTGGCAATCCGGCCTGCAGACCACCGGTATCGATGGGACAGTCACGCCGCTCGGTCATCGAGGAATTCCCGATATCGCCGGAGATGCCGATCCGGACACGGGGTACGATGTTCGAATCGACGGCACCGATACGGTGATCGGTGGCACGAGCGCGGTCGCGCCCCTGTGGTCGGGCCTGTTGGCCCGGATCAACCAACTCGCCGGGAAACCCGTCGGTTTGATCCAGCCATTGCTGTATCAGAACCCACAGGCGCTGCGGGATATCACGGCAGGGAACAACGGCGATTTCTCTGCTGCGACGGGCTGGGATGCGTGCACTGGCCTCGGCAGTCCGAATGGACAGAGCGTCGCGGATGTTTTCACTGCAGGGACTGGCGGCGGATCGTAGTACGCCGGCGGCCTCGCGAACTCTGTAGCGGTGAAAACGCCTCATCCTGAATTTGAGTTCGCTGTGCTCGGCGCCGGTGCCATCGGCTCTATCCTGGGTGCGCATCTTGCCCGGGCGGGGCACCGGGTCGTGATGCTGGCTCGCGGACGGCGTGCGGACCAGATCCGGGCCGAGGGATTGCGGATCACGGGGCTGGCGGAGTTCGCGGTTTCGGTTCCGACATGGGCTGTTCCTACATCGACAGCTCCTACACTGACCGATTCGCGCGACCTGAAGAGCGTCGGTGTACTGATCGTGGCCATGAAAACGCCTGGAACTGCCGAGGCACTGGCCGGCTTGCGCCAACTCGAGGTCGACGTGGCGTTCTCAATTCAGAACGGCCCGCTGAAGGATGAGCTGCTGGTGGACGCCTTTGGTGAGGACCGCGTTCTCGGGGCACTCGCGGATACGAGTGGTGAGCTGTTGCCGGGCGGGGCGGTTGTCTTCACCCGAAACGTGAATATCCTTCTGGGCGAGCTGTCAGGTGAGCTCAGCCCGCGGGCGCAGGGGGTCGCGGCCAGCATCGATGCATCCGGGGTGCGGGCCATGGCCCGGGCGGACATCCAGAGCCTGGAGTGGTCGAAATTCGCGGCCTGGGTAGGGCTGGTGGCCCTGTCAGTCACGACTCGGGCGGCGACCTGGCGCTATCTGAGTGATCCCGGATCCGCGCTGGTGCTGGCGCGGTTGGTACGAGAGATGGGGCAACTCATGCGCGCTCTGAAGATCGAGCTGACCGATGAGTCGGTGCTTCCCGTGGCGACTCTATGCCGAGGCAGCGAGGAGGCCGCCGTGGAGGCCGTGATGAAGGTGGGGCGGGAGTTTGAATTGAAAGCGCCTGGACATCGGATGTCGTCCCTGCAGGATCTCGAAGCGGGCCGGCCCCTCGAGATCCACGAGACGTTGGGTTACGCGCTCAGAAAGGCCACGCAGCACGGTTTGCCGTTGCCTCTGGTCGAGGCGTTCTATCATGTGGTCTCCGCCGCCGGCGGATTGCGCATGTAGTTACTCTTCGAGTGGTTCTGTGCCGCATCCACATGCGCCGAGCAGATGCCGTCCTGCACCCAGAGTCGATAGATATAGTCCTCACAACGCAGATGGGTCGGAAAGAACGGGGGCAGGCCGAACGTGTTGTCGTATCCGGCCACGCCACAATCCATGCGCCAGTTTCTTTTTGTCACCACCGGCCGGAAATTCTCGAGGACATAGATGTCGTTGAGATCGGCCGGGTCCGTCTGCTGCTCGTTTTCCAGAAACATCTCAACGTAATCGATGGCGTCGATGTCATTCGTGCCTGGGCGGAAAGTCTGGGCCATTTTGACGACCGTGTCGTCGGCCACCGAGTGTGTACATGAGCGTGTAGTTACGGTTACCGCCGTAGCTCGGTCGAAACAGTGTGATCGTCATACGCTTTGACGGTGTCGCCGACTTCGCGGAGCCGGTAGGTTGGAATTACGAAGAACAGATCTTTCGGTTGCATGCGGTATTCCGTGTTTGACGCCCGGGCAGCCGCCGGAGGCGGGGGGCGCTGACTGCCGGGCCGCGATCGAGGCGGCCAGTGTCCTGGCGAACACCACCGACCCCAGATGAATTCTGTTGATGACCATATGCGCTCCTTGTCGCGATAATCGGCCTGGCGCGGCGCTGCCGGGAAGACAATGTTGCGTGAGGATTTGCGGGAGATCCTCGCGGCGCGGCCTGACGTTTTACTCACGCCGTGATAACGCGAGGCGCGCTACCTTGGAGCCTGGGGTTTACCGCTACAGCCAGCGAGCCATCATGAGCAGCATTCCCGTCGCTTTCCTGGTCCTTGGGGCGTTTTTTACGCTTTACTTCGTTGCAGCGCTATGGCGCTCGCGGTCCCGATGAGGGACGGCGGGATATTTTCACAAAATCCTTACACCGCGCCCGCTACCCTGCCTCCGCAAGGGAGACGGTTCTAACCGGCTCAGGGCCCAGACAACAATGCACGCGCCCAGGACTTACGTTGGTGTTCTAACCCGATACCTGCGCGGCCTTGGGATCAGCGCGCTTTGCACCGCCATCGCGTATCCGCTGTATCCGTATTTCGATCCAGTGAATATTGTCATGCTGTACTTGCTCGGCGCCACGGTGGCCGGGCTGCGTCTCGGGCGGGGTCCCGCGGCCCTCACTGCGATAGTCAACACGGCGACATTTGACTTCTTGTTCGTACCTCCGCGTTACAGTTTCTACGTGTCGGAGACGCAATATCTATTCACGCTGAGCGTGATGTTGGGAGTAGCGTTCGTCATTGCCAACCTCATGGCAAATGGGCAGCGGCAGACTGAAGCGGCGTCGAGACGTGAGCGACGCACGGCCGTACTTTATGCGCTGAGCCGCGAGCTCGCGGGCGCGGCGGATGCGATGACGATCGCCAATATTGCGGCACGTCATGTCGCCGCGTCCCTCGAGGGGCTTGCGATCGTCCTGCTTCCGGATGAGCAGGGTAAACTGTCACTGCAGGGTCGATCCGATCCCAATGGACCCTCGGTCGATGCCGCGGCCGCCCGGCGCGTGTTTGATCACGGCCGCGAGGAGGTTTTGGAATTAACACGGCAGTCGCCTCAGAAGCCGCTCTATCTGCGGCTCGCATGCGGCGAACACGCTCTGGGTGTGCTGATGATCCAGAGTGGCGACGGAGAGCCTCTGCAACAAGAGCAGCGGGCGCTCCTGGCCGCCCTGATCGGGCAAATCGCGCTCGCCCTGGAACGGGCACACCTCGCTGAACTCGCGGCGGCGTCGCGTGCAGCGGCCGAGCGGGCGGCGTTGCGCACTACGCTGTTGGCCTCGATCTCCCATGACCTGCGCGGCCCGTTGTCCGCGATAGCGGGAGCGGGCAGCCTGGTCGCGCAAAGCAGTGGCTCGCTGGATCGTCATCGACGCAAGACGCTCGGGCATCTCATCGAAGAGAAGGCGCGCGACATGTCCGAACTGTTGACAAACGTCCTGGAATTGATGCGGCTGGAAACCGGCACGGGGGCATTGCGGGCCGACTGGCAATCACTGGAGGATCTGGCTGGAATCGCCGTCAGGAACATCGAGCACCGGTTTGGCGGGCGTCGCATGATTACTGACATTCCCAACGAGTTCCCGCCCGTCTTCGTCGACGGACAGCTGGCCGTGCAACTTCTCACCAACCTGTTGGAGAATGCTACGAAGCATACTCCAGCGGATACCTCGATCGCGATCCGCGCGGCTGTGCGGGACGGCAGAGCCGCTCTGACAATTGAAGATGATGGGCCGGGGTTCGGCGCGCGTAACCCGGAGGAGCTGTTCGAGAAGTTCGAGCGTGGCCAGAAAGAGAGCCATGTCAGTGGCGTTGGACTTGGGCTGGCCATCTGTCGTGCCATCGTGCATCTGCATGGCGGGGAGATCCGCGCGAGCAATCGCGATACCAGTGGTGGAGCCCGCTTCGAGTTCACGCTTCCCCTGGGATCCGCGGCCCCGATCGAGACCGCGGAGGAAGAGATCTCATGACGCGTGCCATGCATCGTGTGCTCGTCGTGGAGGACGATCCTGCGATCCGTAAGATCGTCAGCATGTTATTCGAGACCAACGGTTTTCGTGTGGTAACCGCCGACACTTGCGACCTCGGGGTCAGACAGGCCCAGACCTACCGGCCCGATGTGTGCATCGTCGATCTCGGGCTGCCGGACAAAGATGGCATCAACTTCATCCGCAAGGTTCGTGACTGGTCGCCGGTTGCGATTCTCGTCCTGACCGCCAGGGTCGCCGAGTTGCAGCGGCTGTCGGCGTTCGAGGCGGGCGCGGACGACTACATCATCAAACCCTTCAGCAGTCCGGAACTGCTGGCCCGGGTGCGCGCGATCATGCGCCGTATGGCGCGTAGCGACCAACCCGGGGCGGTGTTGCGATTGGGCGATGCGCTCATCGATTTCGGCAAGCGCGTCACCCGCGGGCCGCGTAACGAGGAAGTCCATCTCACGCCTTTGGAGCATCGCATCCTCGAATGCCTGGCGCGTCATGCCGACAGCGTGGTGACGCATACCCAGGTTATGAAGGAAGTTTGGGGCCCTCACCAGATCGACATCCGCGCGCTGCGTGTTTACGTCGCGAGTTTGCGTCGCAAGCTGGAATCCGATCCCGCCCGCCCCAAATATATTGTCACTGAGCCCGGTGTGGGTTATCGACTCGTCACAGACTCGGAAGTCGAGGCGGCTCGACCGGACGCACGAAATCGTTTGAAACATTCTTTATGAAACTGGAGAAGTGTTATGTCAGCGCGAGTTGTGGTTAGTGCGGCGACAATGTTTTTGCTCGCCGGTGCGGCGTATGCCGGTAGTCCCTGCGATGGGCCCTCTGATCAGCAATACCGGGAATGCGTGCGCCTGGTCGATTCACTGCGGCCCGACAAGGCGGGGCAGGCACGCGTTTTCGCGGTAGATGGCTCGGAGTTCACGGCGGGACAGGCGCTGTGGATGCGAGGGCAGCTGCGCAAAGTGGAGCGGCTGTGCGCGAGCGCTGCCCCCGCTGATCAGGCGGAGGCCGAGCGAGTGCTGGCCGAGGTTCGCGGGCTCATTGTGTCGCGACATCGCGGCTCGTGAAGTCCGGTGGGGAGACGCACGATGAGCCTGGAGCCACCTGCGTCGCCCCTTTCGGCCTTGACAGTGCCGCCATGCAATTCGACCACCATCTTCACGAAATAGAGACCGACACCGGTACCGGTAATGCCCGTGGCGTTGCTACAGCGGTAGTAGCGTTCGAACACCCGGTCGCAATCTGACTCGGGAATGCCGATCCCCTGATCCTCAATACAGACGACGTGCGAATTGTCGATGCTGCGCGCCGTCACGTTGATGAGTGCGGCGCCCGGAGAGTATTTCACGGCGTTTGACAGGAGATTGGAGAGCACCTGGAAGAGTAGATTGGCATCACCGGCCATGTGTAGGGACTGGGTGCCAAGGTCTTCGAGAATGCGCGCATGCGGCGCGATTTCCCGCTGCAAGGCGCAAACTTCGCGCAACAGCAAGGACAGGTCGGTGGTGGCAGGATGGAAATACAACTCCAGCTCGCCGTCCATCACCCGGGCCGAATCGATCAGGTTATGAATCAGGTGAGTCATCCGCAGAACGGTGGTGCGGATTTTCCGCGCACGCTCGGCGAGGTCGTCGGGTCCGAGGCGGTCTTTCATGGCGATCATGCGCTGTGCGTGCGCGTCGATGATGGTGAGCGGCGTGCGGAACTCGTGGGAGGCCATGGACACGAAGTTTCGTTGCAACTGCATGAGCCGCTGCTCCTCGGCAAGCTTTTCCTGCAACATCGAGGCCTGCTGCTCGAGGGCAAGTCGGCTGGTGGCCAGCTCGATGGCGTTGTTGCGAAACACGACGACCGCGCGCGCCATTGCGCCGATTTCATCGGGCCGGTCCGTCCCATTGACCCGGATACCGGTCTCGTTGGCGGCGAGCTTGTGCATCCGGGCCACCAGGTCCAGTACGGGTCCTGAGATCGAGCCGCGTACATAGATCATCGCGCACGCCACTGCTGTCCCGGCCAGGGCTATGGTAAGCATGATGAGCCATTGCACTCGCAGGTAGACTGCGGCCGAGCGCGAACTCGCCTCGCGCGCGCTTTCGACGTTGCTTTCATTGAGCAGGTCGAAAGTGTGGCTGGCCAGATCGTAGGCTCTTTTGGAGGTGGTGTTGTACAGGGCACGGGCGGCTTCAGGGTCGCCTGCGGCGGCCAGCATCCGGACCTGCTGCGCGACGGTCCGATATTCGCTCCACTGTGCCCAGAACTTCGAGTGAAGCGCATCCTGTGCGGCACTGCGAGGCATCCGCGCATAGGCGCTCTCGCTCTCGTGAATGTTTCGATCTAGCTCGTCGAGTTGTCGCTCACGCCCCGAGAGCTCGTTGGCGTTGGTTGCGAGCAAAATCGAAGCTTCGGCCACCCGGTGGTCTGAGGTGAGATTGTTCAAATCCCCGAGGACCCGTGTGCTCGGCAGCCAGCGGTCACGAATCTGCGAAGAGGCCGCATTAAAGTAACTCAGGCTGCCAATGTCGAACATCCCAAGCAGGATGACGAGCAGGAGCAGAAACAGGAACACCAGGGACAGCCGCAGTGAGATAGAGCGCGTCCGTTTCATGGGGGCCTCCGCGGTGGCCGGGCGTCCGGTGCGCGCTGCAAATATTAACCGGTTCATTACACGCCCGGTGCTAGCGTATTGACTCACGGGAGTTGCTGTCTGCGGCAGATATGAAAGCGGGTGCAAATAAAGTTCTTTGCGTCGAGGACGACCGCGAAGCGGCTGCGTTGATCGCTGAGGACCTCACCGATCGGGGCTACTGCGTCAGGCTGGCTCATGACGGCCGCGAAGGTCTCGAGGTGATGTTGGAGGAGCCCCCCGACCTGGCCCTGGTGGACATCAACATGCCCGGTATGTCCGGCTTGGAGCTGCTCGAGCGGGTGACCGCGCTGGCCCCGAGATTCGAGCGCATGCCCTTCGTGTTTCTGACCGCACTTTGCGATCGGGAAACGGAGCTTACGGCCTGGCGGCTCGGTGCCGACGATTACGTGACCAAACCAGTTGACTTCGAGGTGCTGGGGGCGTTGATCGAAGCCCGGCTGCGCCGTATTCCGCGCGTCGAGCGGCAACCTATGCGCACCGATCTCGTGCAGCGGGAGCTCGAGACACTCACCTGGGCGGCCCGAGGTAAAACCTCGGCAGAGATCGCCGAGATTCTGGGTCTGAGCAAGCGTACCGTCGACTTTCACATCGAACGGGCGCGCGGCAAGCTCGGCGTCGCCACGCGGGTGCAGGCGGTGATGAAGGCCACCTCGGGGCAGCTCATCAACCCCTGACTGGGTCGGAGGCGCGCTAAAACCGGCGGTGTACTGAGTTTCCATCGAGTACGCCTCGTGTGGCGTTGTGGTTTGTAACAGCGCCTCCGATGGTGACCAGTCCGGTCGGTGGCCGGCGATTCCCGGGCACTCCGTTCGACGCGACAGACTGAGGGCCTATCACACCGCGACCTGCAGTGATGGCGCTCGGCGCGATGGGTTGAGTGGCCGACACACGGCCGCTTGCAGTGATGGCGCTTGGCGCGATGAGTTGAGTGCCCGTCATACGGCCGCTTGCGGTGTTGGGGCTCGGCGACCCTGTGCTCAACGGCGGTACTTGCGCCGAATTCGGCGAATTCCCGCTAGCGATAGGGTGGGGGCGCGCAATTGCTTTGCCGGCCATCGATGGGTGTTTCTGGCTTCCTCCATGCGCCGGAGCGCGTAATGTCGAGCGCAGCGCCTCACCGTTACTATGCACTGGGCGCTGCAGCCCCCGCGCCTGTGTTACCGATCCGGCCCTGCGTCGCGTCGTCGCCGGTGGGCGTCGCTCGGCCGCGTTGGGAGCACCGACGTCCCTCGCGTCCCTGGCATCCCTGGCGGGGACGGTGCCGTGTGGTTCGGCCGCCGCGGCAAAGGTGGCGACCGATAGGGCACAGGCGAACGCGAACGCACACGCCATCGCAACAACTTTGATCGTCATCCTCACGAAGTACTCTCCGCGGACACTGCGGACGCTTGAGTCAACGCGTCGCTCTTGCCAACCAGGAGCAGGCGCAGCGCAGGCACGATGATCAGCAACATGATCGGCCCAATCAACATTCCGCCGACGACAACAGTCGCCAGAGGGCGTTGCACCTGGCTGCCAATCCCGTGCGACAGTGCCGCGGGAAACAGGCCGATGCAGGCCGACAGGGCAGTCATCAGCATAGGCCTCATCCTGCGCTCCGCCGCGTGATACATCGCGTCGGGTACCGGCATGCCCTCCAGTTTGAGGGAGTTGTAATAGGTGAACATCAGAATGCCGTGCATGACCGATACGCCGAGCAGCGACACAAACCCGATTGCCGCGGAGATGCTGAAGGGCTGACCCGAAACGAATAGCGCCAGGATGCCCCCGCCGACGGCGAAAGGAATTCCAGCGAGCGCGAACAGGCTGTCCTTCAGCGAGTTGAACAGCGCGTAGAGCAGCACCAGAATCAAGAGGAGGGCGATCGGTACAACCACCGCGAGGCGCTGCTGCGCGAGCTTCAAATCCTGGAACTCTCCCGCCCATTCGATGTGGTAGCCGAGCGGTAGCTTCAGGTTATGATCGATCTGCGTCTGAATATCGGCAACGGTGCTTCCCAGGTCCCTGCCGCGGACACTGAACTTAACGGCGATATTGCGTCTCGTGGTCTCGTGATAGATATACGAGGCCCCGGTATCCAGCGTGATGGTCGCAAGCTCGCGCAATGGAATGTAGGCGTTCGCTCCGGAGCTGGTCTGGTAACCGACTTTGATGTTGCCGACTGCTTCCACGTTGTCACGATATTGGGGGGCGAAGCGCACGGTGAGGTTGAAGGAGCGGTCCCCTTCCAGCACCTGGCTAGCGACCGCGCCGCCCATGGCGGCCTGGATCACCGTGTTGATATCACCCGAGTTTAGGCCATACCGCGCGGCCTTCTGTCGGTCGATCCTGATATTGAGGTTCGGTTGCCCGACCACGTGAAATACACCCAGGTCGGCGACGCCGCGTACGTGGGCCATCTGCGCCATCACCTGCGCGGCGAGATCCTCCAGTACATTCAGGTTCGGACCGATGATTTTGACGGAGTTCGCGCCCTTGACCCCGGAGATCGCCTCCTCGATGTTGTCCTGGATGTTCTGCGAGAAATTGAAGCCGACACCCGGCAGTGCGGCCTGGAACTCCTGCTGCAGCTGCACGGTCAGTTTCTCCTTCGTCAGGCCCCTCGGCCAGTCATCGAAAGACTTCAGCGGTACGAACAACTCCACGTTGGAAAAGGGAGAGGGGTCGCTTCCATTGTCCGGCCGGCCGTGCTGGGAGACCGCCGTGATCACCTCCGGATGACGTAGCAGAATTTCCCGCAGCTTGCGCGCGGTCTTGGTACCGTCGTCGAGGGTCATGCTGGGCGGGAGCGATGCGCGGATCCAGAAGTTGCCTTCCTCCAGTGCCGGCAGGAACTCGCTGCCGAGGCGGGTTCCCAGAAATCCGGTGATCACAATGAACGCCGCGCCGACCGCGACTACGAGTTTCTGATGCGCCAGCGCGTACCGCAACACGGGCGAGTAGGTGTTGCGCAACCACTGCACCACGACTGTCTCTGTCTCCTTCACACGCTCGGGGATCAAGAGGGACGCCAGAACGGGCGTCACGGTGAAAGTCGCGATCAGTGCGCCGGCGAGCGCGTAGCCGTAGGTTCGCGCCATCGGCCCGAATATCTGACCCTCCACCCCCTGCATGGTGAACAGCGGGACGAATGCAGCTACGGTGATCGTGGCCGAGAAGAACACCGCACGGTCGACCTGCAGCACGCTCACCAGGATGAGCCGCAATCGCTCAGTCCACCCGGGCATGAACCGGGCCCCGGCGGGGTTGGACGGGTCGGCACCAAAATGCCCCTCCGAGAGGTTCTCGAGGAGAGTGCGCCGCTCGTGGGGCGTCGACTGGAAGTTGCGAAACAGGTTCTCGATGACGATCACGGCCGAATCGACAATGATGCCGAAGTCGACCGCTCCGACCGACAGGAGATTCGCCTCTTCGCCCAGTAATACCAGCAGAATGACGGAAAAGAACAACGCGAAGGGAATGTTCACCCCAACGATGATGGCGCTGCGCAGATCGCCGAGAAAGATCCACTGGATGAAGAAGACCAACAGGCAGCCAAAAATCAGGTTGTGCAGGACTGTGTGGGTCGTGACACTGACGAGGCCCGTCCTGTCGTAGTAGGGGACGATCTTTACACCCGGTGGCAGTGAGCCGTCTTGGTTCATCGCCTCGACAGCGGCGCTGATCCGCGGGACCACGTCGTTCGTGTGATATGTCCGGCCCATAACCACGATTGCAGTGATGGCATCGTCGTCGTGATCCCGTCCTACTATTCCCATTCTCGGCATATGGCCGACGTAACAGCGCGCCACGTCCTTGATCAGCACGGGTGTCCCGTTCACCTGTGAGAGCACGACGTTCTCGATGTCCGAGACCTTGTACCCCTTTGCCAGATCGTCCGAGCCGCCGCTGTCGATGAGACCGATGCCGCGGATATTGATTGACTGCTGACCGACGCTGATCTCACGGCCGCCGACATTGACATTGGCGTTTGCCAGGGCCCCCAGCATCTGGGGGATCGTGATGTTGTAGGCCTGCAGCTTGCGCTGATCGGCTTCGACTTCGAATTCCTTGGTCGGGCCGCCGAAGCTGTTGACCTGAACGACACCCGGGACGGTCGATAGTCGCCGCAGCACGATCCAGTCCTGAACCGTTCTCAGGTTGGTCAGACCGAAGGACTTCGGCCCGGTGAGCTGGTAGCGATAGACCTCGCCGATGAGGCTCGACTGCTGGATCGTGGGCTGCTGGTTGCCCGGTAGGTTCACATTCTGCTGGAAGGCCAGCGCGAGCTGGGTTTGCGCGAAGTAGAACTCCACGCCCCACTTGAACGTGATACGCAGGTAGGAAAGTCCGTAGAACGAAGTGGAACGTACGTTGGCGATCCCGGGCGTGGAGTAGGCGGCGATCTCCATCGGGACGGTGTAGTACCGCTCCATCTCTTCGGCAGACAGGCCGGGGGCTTGTGCGGTGACCTCGATAATCACGGGCGCCGGGTTGGGATAGGCCTCGATGTTGAGTTTCGAGAAGGCGATGAGGCCGGCGCCGCAGAATATCGCGAGGCCCAGGATAACGATCGCGCGGCGGGTGAGACCGAAGGCGAGCAGGTTCTTCAACACGGATTGCCGCTCGCGCTACGACAGGCCGCCACTGGCGAGGTTGTCGAGGAAGATGGCCCCCTTGGTCACGACTTTCTCGCCGGGCCGGACGCCCTCGAGGATCTGGTCATACCCCTCGTGTTGCAATCCGATTTTCACCGGGCGCCTCGTGAAGTGACGCCGGTCGGTGGTGACCCACACAGTCATCGAGCCGTCTCCCTCCCGGATCACGCCGTCCAGGGGAACTGCCGCGGTACTCACCGGCTCCCCAGTGGCGATGATGAACGAGGCAAACATCCCGGGCAGCAGCTCGTGTTTCGGGTCGTCGATCTCAGCGCGCACCATGCCGCGATGGAGCTGCGGGTCCACACTGGCGCCCACAGTGGAGATCTCTCCACGGAACACTCTGTTAGGAAATGCCAGGATCGCGACCTGGACTTTCTGTCCCTTGCGGACCAGGGGCATGTCACTTTCCGTGACACTCGCATTCATCCATACCTGCGAGATATCCGCGACGGAGTAGGGTGCCGGTGGATTGCCGGGCTGAACGAACAGTCCGGGGGCGGCACTGCGGGCGGTGATTCGGCCGGAGATGGGACTGCGCACCACCAGGTACGGATCGATTTCCCTGGTCTTCACCATGCGGTCGATCTCTGCCGGGCTCTTGCCAAACACCTCAACTGCATTGCGTGCCGCCTTCAAGGCGCCCTCGGCAGTTTGTTGGTCGGATACCGCCTGCTGCAGATCCTTCTCGGCTATACCCTGCACCTTGTACAACTCCCGTGCTCGCTCGAGCGCGCGGCTCGTGAGGTCCAGCACTCCCGCCGCGGCGATGAGAGTCGAGTCCGCCTGGATGAGGTCGGGGCTTTGAATAGTGAACAGAACATCGCCCCTGGAGACGTTGTCGCCGAGTCTGGCGAACAGCTTTACGATCCGACCTTGATAGGGGGTGAAGACCTGGGTTGACAGGTCCTCGTTGAAATCGATGCTGCCGACCGCGTCCCTTTGCAGCGGGAAGGCGCGCTCGGACACCGTGGCCACATCGATCGACTCGGTCTGCGATGCGGCCAGCTCCACGTTCTCCGGATCGATGACCGCGCCGGCGCTGACTTCCGGCTTGCGTGTATCGTCCGCTCGCGCGCTGAAGTAGGCACCGCCGGCCAGAGTCAGTGCTGCAACGGTGGCGGCGGTGGCCGCGATTTTAATGCGCATACTTCACTCCCAAACAGTGCAATGAGCTGCGATGGGGCAGGTGAGCTCAGTGGCACACAATGCCGGTGAGGAGTAGTGCTGGCTACTGTCATTCGTGACAGTTTCGGGGGCCATGCGTCGGCGTCAGAATGCACGCAACATGAAATGCGCACTCCTGCCGGCGATGTCCGCTCGTGGCAAGCGGTTCGGTGCCCTGCTGCCGAGAGCGGTGTTGCTGGGCGTCGTTGGGCCGACCTCGGTGCTGCAGTCGGGGTGCGCTGTGGGTCCCCAATTCCATCGTCCCGAAGCGCCGCGCGATGCCGGCTTCGCGCCCGCGCCTTTGCCGGAGGCGACTTCCTCCACGAAGGTCCACGGTGGCGAGACTCAACATCTCATCTCCGGCGCAGACGTGTCGTTCGAATGGTGGCGGGCTTTCGGTTCACCAGCGCTGGACGCGCTCGTGGAGCGCGCCTTCAAGGCCAATCCAACCATTCCAGCGGCCCAGGCGGCTCTGCGCCAGGCTCACGAGCTGGTTTCGGCGCAGCGTGGGTTCTTCTTCCCGACGTTCGATGCGGTCTACCAGGGCGAGCGGCACAAAGTCTCAGGCAACACGGAGAACAGCGAGACCCCGGGAGTGCAGGCCAGTGGGACAAATCTGCTGCCGCGACAGGGCGCTGACGGTAGTCCGGTGCCGGCGCCCGTGTACTACACTTTTCAGACCGCCGAGCTGACTGTCGGTTTCGTACCCGATGTGTTCGGCGGCAACCGGCGGCAGGTGGAGTCTCTGGCCGCACAGGCTGAGGCGCAGCGATTCACGCTCGAAGCGACCTATGTCACGCTGGCCGCAAACGTCGTTGCCGCGGTGATCCAGGAAGCAACCCTGCGCGCCGAGATCGAGGCAACACGACAGATCGTTGTGGCCGACAGCCAGTCTCTGCAGATCCTGCGGGAGCAGTTCCGTCTCGGATACGTGACGCGTATCGATGTCGCTACCCAGGAGGCCGCATTGGCGGAGGTCGAGACGACCTTGCCGCCGTTGCAGGACCGGCTCGAGCAGACTCGCGATCTCATCAGGGCCCTGGCCGGCAGCCTACCGAACGACGACATGGGCTCGTTTGAGCTCGACACGCTGACACTCCCGGCAGAACTGCCCGTCAGCCTGCCAGCAAAGATCATCGAGCAGCGTCCCGATGTTCGAGCCGCCGAAGCACAACTCCATGCCGCGAATGCCCAGGTCGGTGTGGCCGTCGCGGCCATGCTGCCGCAATTTTCGATCACGGGCGTTTATGGGGGCAACGCGACACAGATCTCCCAGATGTTCAGTGCCGGCGGCCCGTTCTGGAGCCTGTTCGCTAATGCCACACAGCCTCTCTTTCACGGGGGGACGCTGTTACATCAGAAGCGCGCCGCCGACCGGGCATTGCTTGCGGCGGGCGCGCAGTACCGCAATACAGTAATTAGCGCTTATCAGAACGTCGCGGACACGCTGCATGCGTCCGTCTCTGATGCCGACGAGCTCAGTGCCGATGTCGATGCCGAGGACGCCACAAAAGTTACGTTCGATCTGACCCGCCGGCAAATGGAAGCCGGTTACACGAGCTCTCTTCCCCTGTTGAGTGCGCAATCCGCGTATCAGCAGGCCGTGCTGACACGCGTGCAGGCTCAGGCAGTGCGCTTTGGGGACACCGTCGCTCTGTTTCAGGCATTGGGTGGTGGTTGGTGGAATCGCACCGAGAGGCTATCGTGGCGTTGAGCCGACCAATGCTCCGTGGCGTCATACTCAGCACCTGCGCGGCATTGTGTGCGAGCTGCGCCGTTGGCCCGCGCTTCCACAAGCCCGAGGCGCCGCCCGCCGCGGGTTACGCTCCGACGGCGTTGCCGGAGTCGAGCGCTACGGCCGATATCCACGGCGGCGAGACTCAGCGCCTTATCGCGGGTAGAGACCTGCCGTACGAGTGGTGGCAGTTATTTCAGTCGCCGGCGCTCGACACCCTCATCAAACGGGCGTTCAAAGCCAACCCGACCGTCGCGGCGGCACAGGCTGCCCTGGGGCAGTCTCAGGAGCTCGTTTATGCGCAGCAGGGATACTATTACCCGACAGTCGACACGGAATATCAATTCGAGCGCCACAAGATCTCCGGCAACCTGACCAATGATCAGGCACCGGGTGTCCAAGGTGATGGTCACAATCTACTGCCACCCTTGCAGAATCCGAACGGGCCGCCTTACACGGCACCGTTGTATTACGACTTCCACACGGCCGAGGTGACTGTGGGTTTCGTACCGGATGTGTTCGGCGGCAACCGGCGCCAGGTGGAATCGCTCGCCGCGCAAGCTGAAGCCCAACGGTTCGCTCTCGAAGCGACCTACATCACATTGGCTTCCAACGTGGCCGCCGCGGCCATCCAGGAGGCCTCTGTGCGTGCCCAACTCCAGGCAACCCGCGAGATCGTTGCGGTCAATACCAAGTCGCTCCAGGTGTTGCGCGACCAGTTTCGCCTGGGTCTTGCGATGCGTATCGACGTCGCCGCGCAGGAAGCCGCGTTGGCGCAGGCCAAGGCCGCCTTGCCGCCGCTGCAGAAGCAGTTTGAGCAGACGCGCGATCTCATCAGGGCGCTCGTTGGCAATCTGCCGAACGAGGACGTCGCGGAAACATTTGACCTGGACGCCCTGCAGCTTCCGCAGGAGTTGCCGCTCAGCCTCCCCGGCAAACTCATCGAGCAGCGCCCGGACGTCCGCGCCGCCGAAGCGCAACTCCATTCGGTGAATGCCCAGGTTGGGGTCGCGGTCGCTGCAATGCTGCCGCAGTTTTCCATTACGGGCTCGGTAGGGGGTAACGCTGATGAGATCCCCTGGCTGTTCCGCACGGGCGGCACGTTCTGGAACCTGGTTGGCGATGTTAGCCAGCCGGTGTTTCACGGAGGTACGTTGCTGCACCAGAAACGCGCCGCGCAACAGGCATTGAAGCAGGCGGCAGCACAATATCGCGGCACCGTGATCACCGCCTACCAGAACGTTGCCGATTCGTTACATGCAACGCTGTCGGACGCCGATGCGTTAGCCGCCGATTGGGAAGCGGAGAAGGCGGCGAAAGTCACACTGGATCTTACCCAGCGACAGATGGACGTGGGCTATGTGAATTACCTGGCGCTGCTCAGCGCGGAGACGGCGTACCAGCAGGCTCTGCTCAACCGCGTGCAGGCGCAAGCGGCGCGCTTCTCCGATACGGTCGCGCTGTTCCAGGCGCTGGGCGGGGGTTGGTGGAACCGGGCGCAGCGGCCGTAGCAGTCGATGGGCCGCCGGCGGTAGCTCGCGCCATCAGGGTCACTCCTGCGCTGTTAGGAAGATGTTAATTTTTTGACAGACCCCTCCTGGGGACGATTCTGCCGGCCCGACCTTGCTAGGCTGGCAGCTTTCGGGTCTTGAAGGAGTGGGTGTGATCTTGCAGCAGCGGGACTTCCTGTCCATGGCATCCCATGAGTTGCGCACTCTGCTGGCGCAGATCGATGGGCATGCACAGCGGATGATCTCGATGCAGGAGCGTTTGACTGCCGCGGAATTGGCCGAACGGGCGAATCGAATCAGAGGCGCGGTGCGCGGCATGACGCAACTCGTCGATGATCTCGTCGGTTCCGCTCAGCTCGTTGACGGACGCGGTGATGTTCACTATCGGCCGACGGAGGTTGACCTGGCCGTGATCCTGAGTGAGGTCTGCGATCTGCAGCGCGAGCTGACACCTCACGCCTTGATTCGCGAGATGGCTTCGCCGCAGCCCTTTATCGTGCAGGGGGATGCCACGCTGCTGCGCCAGGTGTTCGGCAACATCCTGTCGAATGCCGTCCGCTATTCACCGCAGGCGGCCCAGGTGGATGTGAGTATTGCGCAGGAAAACGCTGTCATTGCTGTTTTGATACAAGACCGCGGGGTCGGAGTGCCAGAACATGAGCGTCAACTGGTGTTCGAGCGGTGCTACCGGGGCAGCAACACCGCTGCGATCCCGGGCAGCGGCGTTGGACTGTACGTGGTCAAGACGCTAATCGACCTCCACGCAGGCAGCGTAACAGTACGCGGTCGCGAGGGGGGTGGGTCGAGGTTCGAGGTCCGTTTGCCGCCGGCCGGCCAGTAGCCTCGTTTTCTTGATGCCCGCTCGTCTGCCGCGCATGCACATGCGTGTGTGGCGGGATCGCAACATCACGATTTCTTAACGGCATTTGGTCTAGGCACGGTTTTTCTCTTCCGTACGATGTGAGTTTGTCGATAAGACGAACTGAGCTACCGGGAGGGTTCAATGACGATTCAACAATGCTTGCGTGGAGCATTGCTTTCTGCGATGTCGGCCGGCGCGGTGTTGCCGGCGGCACAAGCTGCCGAGCCGACCACGAGCACTGCGAAAGAAGCTTACGGAGCTATCGTGGGTGTTGTGACCAACGCCGCGGGGCTTCCTGTCGCGCGAGCGACCGTTACGGCGGTGCGGCGCGACGGCGGCGGCATTCGCGCGACCGTCTCTGCTAGTGACGGCACGTACTCGTTCGCTGATTTATCTCCGGGTTCTTGGGCGATCACCTCGGAGGTGGGAGGCTATCCCGAGGTCGCGGCGCCCCCTCTGGAAGTGCGCTCCAACAAGGCCACGCGCTATGACATCGTGATGGCAGGTGCGCCGGCCGCAGCGTCACCCGCACTGGCAGCCGCAGCGCCAGCGCCCGGAACGGCTCCCACAGCAGCGGGAGCCACTTCAAGTGCTCCGGCCGCGGCCCAGACAGCACAGACAGTGCCAACTGGTCTTCAGGCCCCCGATGCTACGGAGGGTGTGGATAACCAAACGCCATTTGCGTTCGGCGACTTCACCTGGCTGAACGGCAGCCCTCGTAACCATCAGCCCGCGTTCGACACGAAGTTCTTCACACCCGATATCCGGCTGGATACGAGCTTCATCCAGGAGTTCGCCAAGCCCAAGGACCACACGATCGTCGGTTCCACGGAGGCATTCCGTTCGGGCGAAGTGCAGCTCGAGCAGGTGAGCTTTGGCGGCGACTTCCACTGGGATAACGTGCGCGCTCGCTTCCTATCGATGTTCGGCATGTTTGCCACGACAACACCGCGCAACGATGCGAGCGCCAACGTCGGCCAGTGGGATCTTCGGGATGCCTACCGTTATCTGTCGGAAGCCAATGCCGGCTATCACTGGGACGTGAGCCACGGCCTCAACGTCGACGCGGGAATCTTCGTGTCGTATATCGGGCTGTTCAGCTATTACAACTTCGACAACTGGACCTACCAGCCGTCCTTCGTCTCCTCGAACACACCCTGGTTCTTCAACGGCGTGCGCATCCAGTGGTTCCCGACCAACAAGCTGAAGATCGAGCCTTGGATCATCAATGGCTGGCAGTCGTATGCCCGGTTCAACGGCCACATGGGCTTCGGTGGACAGATCCTTTATCAGCCGAACGAGTCGCTCAAGCTCGTCTTCAACAACTACGGCATCGGCGAGGACAACCTGGGACTGCCTCACACCGAGCGCATTCACACCGACGACAGCATCGAGTTCAAATATTACGACAACAAGGATAACGGCAAGGGCCCGTCCAAGATGGCGTTCTCCTATACCGTGGACTGGGGCTGCCAATATGGTGGTGGCATCAACTGCACCGGTGGGCCCAATCGAAGCGAGTTCTTTGGGATGATGCTCTACAACCGTGTGTGGTTCGACCACGACCGTTACGCACTGACCCTCGGTGGCGGCTTCATGAGCAACCCGGGCCGTTATCTCACCCTGCTGCCGCCGATTAACGGGGCGGACGCTGTTTCGGGCTCGCCGTACTTCACCGAGAACCCCGGCCAGACGGCCAACATGTGGGATACCACGCTCAACCTGCAGTACATGCCGAAGGAATGGATCACCTTCTGGACGGAGTTCGGCTATCGGCATTCGAACGTCCCGTACTTCTCGGGCCCCGGCGGCGTGACACCGCCTGGCGGCAACAACGGCTCGCCGGCAAGCTACGTCTGCTCTAACGGCGCTACGGCGAGCACGAATAGCCTGCAGCAGGCCCAGACGAATTGCGGTGGCGAAGGGAATGTCTGGTTCCCGGACCTGCAGAAGACGCAGATGAGCTGGTCGGCCGGTATCCTGGTGAAATTCTAGCGGACGCAGCGGGCGCGCGATCGGTCTCAGGCCGGGACCGTTCGCGCGCGGGAGCGACTGGTGAAATCTTTGAGCCGTTGATCCGGTCTACTCCAGGGAGAGCACCACGACGAGGACTTTCCCATGGCATTCCCGCTGCGATCCCTTTGGGCGATGGCCGCTTTTCTTGGCTTCGCCGGTCTCGCCCACGCGGAGCCTCGCCCGACCGTGATCGAGCTGTTTACCTCCGAGGGGTGTAATTCGTGTCCCCCAGCGGAGGCGTATGTCGGTGAGCTCGCCGGCCGCAGCGACGTGCTGGCACTGTCGTTCCACGTCGACTA
>JAQGOE010000199.1 GCA_028293725.1 Gammaproteobacteria bacterium
CGCCGGCCGATATGGTCGATGTAGGCGCCGAGGACAATCGCCCCCAGCGGACGCATCATGAAGCCCACGGCAAACGTCGTCATCGAGAACATCAACGAGGCGAATTCGCTGTTGCTCGGAAAGTAAGCACGACCGATCGCGGCACTGAAATAGCCGAAGACCATGAAGTCGTACATCTCGAGAAAATTGCCGCTGGCGACCCGGAAAACCGTCCTTGTCATTTCCCAGCGTGAGGGGGCTATCAGCATCTTTCCTTGAACCTTTGCAATCGCAGAAACTTTCGGCTACCGCGCCGCCCCGCTCGAGCAGCCCGCGGCGCACCGCGGGCCCCTCGGCCGTGACTAGAACTTCGACTTGAATCCGACATAGTACGTGCGACCGATGATGTCATAGGTCGCCGTGTCGGTTGTAAGCGGTTGCCCACTCACGAATGGCGGCGCCTTGTCAAACAGGTTGGTCATCCCGGCCGTGAGCTCGAGGTGGTCCATTACGTTCCAATGAGCATCCAGATCGAAGTAGCTGTAGGCCGGCACGCCCGGCGTGGTGGCTGTGGGATCGACGACCTGGTCCTGATGCTTCATCGAAGCGATATAGCGCCAGTGCAGCGCAGCCGAGAAGGGGCCGATGCCGTAGCCGAACGCCGTGTTCGCCTTCCAACGCGGGTGGGAGATCTCCGGGCTCACCTCGGCGTTGCCGATGCTGCCGGCGAAGTCGAGTGATGGCGATCCCGGCAGCGCCGATACGTCGAAGGAGCGAACAAAAGAGACGAGGGAGTTCAGGTTGAACCTCCCGGCCCGGTCCGACAGCCCGAGCGCGCCGAGTCCGAAGCTCCAGTCGATCTCGGTGTCCACCCCATCAGTCTTGTAGGAGGCGAGATTCAGCAGTCCCTCGTGCGCCAGCACAATATCTCCGGTGTTGGAGTCGCGGGTGATCTGCTGGCAGTAGACGTTTGCAGTCGAATAGCTGGGATTGCTGGCGCCGTCCGAATTGAAGCAGCGTGGCAATATGTCGGTCAGCGACAGCGAGCCCACCGCGTTCGTGATCTTGATATCGTAATAATCCACGGAGACGTGCAAGGTGTGCAGCAACTCGCTGTCGAACTCCGGGCTCCACACGACACCGATGGAATAAGTGTTGGCCTGCTCGGGGGTGAGGGCCGCGTTGCCGCCCGAGGTGCCGTGCACCGAATCCACACCATAAGTGAAGTTGGGATAGAGGGCGGCCGGTATGCCTTGCGCCTGGCACAGCGCCGCCACCTGGGCAGCATTGGCGCCGGTGCGGAAGGAACTGCCGACCGCGCAGGGATCGCCAGCATTGGGCGGCGAGCCGATGTTGAGGTTTCCGGTGATGGTCGGAGCGAACAGCTCGCCGAGACTGGGCGCGCGAATTGCCCGCTGGTAACCGCCGCGAACGGCGATGGTTTGTACCGGCCGCCAGTTCAGATCGGCCTTCCAGGTATTGACGCCGCCGAACAGGTCGTATTGCGAGCGCCGGATCCCCAGGTCGAGCGACAGGTCCTTAGCGAGAAACATGTCGTCCAGCAGCGGCACCAGGAGTTCGCCGAACACCTCGCGCACGTTCTGGGTCCCTGCGGTCGGAACCGCTGTATCGTATGAAGGCGTATCGGCAATCACCAGGCCATAGTCCGGCTGGTAGTTGAAACTGCTGCCGCGATAATCGGCGCCCAGTGCGAACTTGAGATTGCCCGCCGGCAGCGCAAACAGCTTGCCCTGCAGCGTCGCCTCCACGTTCTTCTGGGTCATGGTGTTGATGTTCTGATTGGTCCGGGTCGCGTATTCGCGGCACCCCTGCGTGAGCGGCTGCACGCCGAACGGATTCCAGGCGTAGCCGATGCAATTGCCAGTCGAGCCGCTATAATTCGCCGTGCCGTTCAGGATACTGGCGATGGCCGCCTTGCTGGTGTCGTTATCCTGGGTGTTGGTGAATTGATTGCGGCCAAACGAAGCGTAAACATCCCACGTGAGATCGGTGTTCGGTATCTTCCCCTTGAGTCCGCCGAGGGCCTGGTAGACGTCATATTTGTACGTCTGGATACGGTCGCCGCTCATGCTGAGTAACTTGGTCAGCGCAAGCGGTTGCGTCAGCGCCGCGGGATTATTGGGATCCGGTGAGCGCGAAGCCAGAATCGTCTGCAGCCCGGGATTATTGACCACGAACGGATTGTTCAGCGGGACATAGAAGTACTTACCGGGCCCCGTGGAACCTCCGGCAGTCTCGTCGCGCGAGGAGGACTCCATGAAACTGAACTGTGAATACGCCGTAATGTTGTCAGTCACACTGTACGTGCTGCGCGCGAACAGGTTGTATTTCTCGAGCGGTACCTGGATGGCGAAGTACTGACCCAAGGCCACCTGCACCTGGGTGCAGTTAGCGCTGATGTTGACGCCCTTCGGGCCGAGCCCTCGGTAGTTTTGCACGCAGTTCGGGCCCGCAAGGCTGGTGAATATCGACCCGTCGGTGTTGACTCCGATCGCACCGTTATAGAGGCCGCTCCCCGCGATCGGAGTCGTGCCCTGATAGCCGGCGAGAACGCTGTTTACCGCCGCGATGGTGGGTGCTGTCCCGAACAGTCCTGCAGGAATGATGCCCTCGGGAGGGCGCGCAAGCTGTCGTATTTGCGAGAAGAACGGTCGGTCCGCACCGTGAACCACGCCGCGTTCGGTGTACTCGAAGGCGACGATTGCATCGCCACGGCCTTCCGCAAAGCTGCCGCCCATCAGCGCGCTAACATGGTCTTCGGCGCCGTCGCCATGGGTGGTCGCGCCGTGGGTGTAATCGAGTTCCACGCCACTGAAGTGCTCACGGAGCTTGAAGTTCAAAACGCCGGCGATGGCGTCCGAGCCATACGCCGCGGAAGCTCCACCGGTGATGACCTCGACGTTCTCGATCATCGACATGGGGATGGTGTTGAGATCGATCGAGCCGTTCGGGTTTGACGGCATCAAGCGGCGGCCGTCGAGGAGGACGAGTGCGCGGTTTGGCCCCAGGCCACGCAGGTCCCCGTACGCCTGGCCCCCGGCGAAGCCGGTGGAGCCCTGTACGTCACCGACTTCGCTCGCGCCCTGCGCGGCGGCGAACTGCGGCATCTCGCCGATGGCCCGGTCGAGTGTCGGTTGGCCCGCTGCCGAGAGAGCCGATTGGTTGATTGTCACAATGGGGCTGTCCGACTCGTAATCGCGACGCGAAATTCGCGAACCGGTCACCACGACCTCGGTGAGCTTGTCGCCCTGGCCGGCCGGGGCGTCGCTCGTCGCGACGGGAGGCTCCGGACCGTCGGCCGCGGCGGAAATTCCGGTGACTCCACCTCCTAGCAGCGCCGCTGCGATCGCGGCGGCCGGCTTGCTCCAAACTCCCCACGACAGGAATACCGTATCGTCGCCAACGTGGCGTTCTCTTTTCATCTTGCCCCCCTCTGAGTTGCCCCGGCATGTTTGCCGTGGCACCACGCTCATCATGGGCGCGCCCAGCTTGCAAGAAGCTGTCAGCAAGTGAAAAAGTCGTGCCGCCTCGGCAAATCAAAGTTTTTCGTAAGGCGGCGGCCGAAACACCCGGGCGCCGGACGACCTTTCAGGGGAATGCGACACGGACGCGCAGGCCGCGATTATTGGCCCCCGCGCTCATTATGACTTCGGCATTCAGGGTGGTGGCGAGCGACTGGACGATGGCCAACCCCAAACCGCTGCCCACGCGGCCCTGGTCGCGATTCAAGCGATAAAATCGCGTGAAAACCTTGTCCCGTTCGACATCGGGAATCCCGGGGCCGTCGTCCTCGACGGCCACCACCTGCTTGCCGTCCGTGTCAGTGAGTCTGACAACAACACTGCCGCCTGGCTGGTTATAACGTATGGCGTTGTCGATGAGGTTGGTGAGAATCTCGTTGATCATGATCGGGTTGGCCTGGGTGGGGAAGGGCCGTGGCTCAGCCTCGAAATGCAGCTCGATGCCGGCCTCCAGGGCCTGCGGTACCTGTTTCATCGCGACTTCCTGGACGACCTCCCGCAGGTCGATCGGCACTGCTTCCTTGTCGACCGACTGACCGCTATCGGCCCGGGCGAGTTTCAGGAGTTGAATGAGAAGTCGCTCGAGCCGATCGGCCGCTTCCTGGATATCCATGAGGGATGCGCGCGCGGCACCACGAGTTGTAATGAGGCCCCCGAGAACCGAGATATGGGTGCGCAGAATGGTCAGCGGAGTACGCATTTGATGAGACGCGTCGGCGGTGAACCGGCTCACCGCCTCCTGTAGCCGCTGCGCCTCCGCGGCACTGGTGCGCAGGGTCTCGAGCGCTTGCGCCATGCTGCCCAGTTCGTCGGGGCTTCCTGTTGCCGGCACCGATTCGTCGAACTCACGGCGGCTCAGGCGAGCGATGGTCCCAAGCAGTGCTTTCATGGGACGGGTGAGGCGGCGTTGCACGTGGATCATGGCGAAGATGCCGAACGCGATGACCGATGTCAGATCCGCGCCGGCGATCAGCAACATACGGAAAGACGAGGCGCGGATCGCCTCGGCCTGCTGGTTGGCTTCGTCCTGGGCCTGTTGCGCGATGGCCAGTATGGAGTTGAACGGACCGTCGCAGAGTGCCGTCCATTCGGCACTGGCCACGGTCGGCCTGCCGGAATTGTCGAAGCGCGCGACGATTGTATCCACCTTGGCCTGGGCTGCCTGGGTCTGCCTGCGGGCGATTTCAATACGATCGCGCACACCGGTCGACACGCCGGGCCGGAGGAGAAATTCATCGAGGGTGACCCATGCAGCGGTATAGACGGCACGATTCCCTTGCCAACTGTCGAGCTGCGCCGCTGTCAGGGGCGAGCTTCTTTCAACATTGGGGCGCAGCATGGAGCATTGCAGGCCGTAGCGATCACGGATGGTCCAGGCACTCCTGCGGATCTGCACCATCTCCGCGACCAGGGGATTGCCGATCCTCACTCCATTGCCGACGACCACGGAGGCGGTATTGAGCGCGTCAGTCAGGCCGTGTATCGCAGTACGCCAGTCATCGATGTTGAGTAGATTCCGCTCTGTCTGCATGAGCGCTGCCTGCGTATCCACCGTAAATTGCAGCGCGTCGACTCTTTTCCAGGCAGTTTGAATGGCGGCCACCAACCGCTCGCGATTAGCGATTTCGGTGGCCTTCAATGCCTCGAGGGCGCTGCGCACCGCCCGGGACGCCTCCACGTGAGCGGCGCGGATCACAGCTCGAGGGTTGCCCTCGGCAATGAGGGCAGTGCTGTTCTTGGGAACCTGGGCGCGCACGGTCACCAGCGCCTGGAACAACGCTTTATCGGTGTTGGTGAGACGGGCGATGCGGCCGGCGAGTGCGTAGTTGGTCCACGCCTGGTAGGCCAATATCAGTGCGGCGATGAACAGACCCGTCATCAGGATGCCCAGGGACGTGATCAGGAACTTGGTTATCGACGACTTGAACATGGTGCCCGATCGTGCTCACGGAGCCTCGAGCATATAACCCAGTCCGCGCATGGTCCTGATGGCCGGCCCATCGGGTTCCAACTTCTTGCGCAGGCGGGCGATATGGACCTCGAGCGCGTTGGGCCCCACCGCGTCGTCATAGCTGAACACTTCGGCGATCAGCCGCTCCTTGGTAATGACCTCGCCGGCCTTGGTGGCCAACCGATCCAGCACCGCCCACTCCCGTGGGCGCAGTTGCAACGGCCGCCCGCAAACCTCCGCCGAGGCGTGGGCCCGGTCCAGCGTCAGATTGCCGATGACCACGACGGGGCTGGGATCGCCATGCTCACGACGCAACAGCGCCCGAACGCGTGCCCCCAATTCGTTGGCGTTGAAAGGCTTCAACAAGTAGTCATCCGCCCCGAGATCGAGACCCTTCACCCGATCGTCGACATGATCCCGGGCGGTCAACACCAGGATTGGAATCTTGCACCCCCGGCCCCGCAGCCGCTTGAGCACCTCGAATCCCGACATGTCCGGCAGGCCGATATCCAGTATGACCAGGCTGAAAGGCTCGGCGTCGGCAAGAAACAGGGCCGCCGCTCCGTCCTCAGCCGCATCGGCGGCGTGGCCGGCGGCTTTCAGCAGCGCAATGATTCCCCGCGACAGCGCTGCGTCGTCCTCGACCAGTAGGATCCGTGCCATGGCCCCCCCTTAGGTTTCCGCTACCCGAACACGCGAACGGTATCACCAAACACCGCGGCCCTGGTCGGCGAGTACTTTGTACTGTAAAGTAACTCCGCTCAAGATGTGAAACGGGGTGCGGATTGGCAGTGAAGCGACTTCCGGCCTTCAGGGGCGGTGCGATTTGCGCGCTGTTTTGGACAATGAGCGCCGCAACGGTTTCCGCGGCTCCGCTCGACTTGGGCGCCCTGCGAGGTCGGGTGGTATACCTCGATTTCTGGGCTTCCTGGTGTGGGCCTTGTCGGCAGTCCTTCCCATGGATGGAGTCGATGCAGAAGGCTTACGAGGCGCAGGGATTGACCGTCCTGGCCATCAATGTCGATCACGATCGCGCCGACGCGGAGCGATTCCTGAAGATTTTCCATCCCGATTTCGAGATCCGTTTCGACCCCCAGGGTATTTGGGCTGAGGAGTTCAAGGTTTCGGGTATGCCGTCGAGCGTCATCATCGATCGGCATGGAGTGGTGCGATTCACTCATGTGGGATTCTGGCCCGCGCAGGGAGAGGTCAGTGCTCAGCAGATCCGGGAGTTGCTCGCCGAGCACTAGTCCGGTGCCATTGGAGATCATCATGAAAGTCAGACACTGGGTTACGGCATTACTGCTTGGCTGCGCCGCTGTGGCGGCGGGCTGTAGTTCTTTGGGCGCAAAGCCCTGGGAGCGGGATGTCCTATCGCGGTCCGACATGCGGCCCGATGGGGGCGGACTGGATGATGCAATCGACGACCACTTGTATTTCAGTAAGGAAGCCTCCTCCGGTGGCCGCTCCTTCGGAGGCGGGGGCTGCGGGTGCAATTGAAGACGGATCCAACTCAACTGCGGCGCCGTCTGATCGCCGCCAGTTGCGCGCTTCTGACAACGAGCGCCGCGCGGAGTCAGGAGGCCGCGATCACGGGATTCGTGCAGGACGTGCTGAAGGACTGGCAATTCGAGTCCGCGTTGGCGTATTACCACGAGGACGGACGGATTCAGGCCGTCGAGCCGGTTGTGAGCGCCAACAGAGATTACGGTGACGGCGGAAGTATCGGGCTGAACTTCACCTTTGACGCCCTATCGGGGAGCAGCCCCAACGGGGCATTGCCAAGCCATGCGCCGCAGACCTTCGCCTCACCCTCGGCGAAGAGTTTTACCTCGGCGAAGCGCCTCTACACGACTGCGCCGGGCAACCTTCCTGCCGATCCCGACTACAGTGATGCCCGTGTGGCTGTCGGCGCGAATTGGACGTTGCCACTCACCCGCCTTTCGCGTGTCACGTTGGGCGGTAAGGTGTCGTACGAGGACGACTTCTATTCAGGCTCAGTCAATGTCGCCGTCGCTCACGACTTCAATGACAAGAACACTACAGTGTCTTTCGGCGTCAATGACGAGAGCGACATCATCCAACCCATCGGCAATACCCCCGTCCCCCTAAGCGATTACGGTACTTTCACGAAGGAGGGCAATAAGAGCAAAAACGGCGTCGGAGCGCTGCTCGGCGTGACGCAGGTGATGACCCGGGCCTGGCTCGCGCAGCTGAATCTCTCGGTGGATCGTTTTTCGGGGTATCTGAATGACCCCTACAAGCTCGTGTCCGTACTGGATGCTGGCGGCAATACGACAGGATACGAGTACGAGAATCGCCCCGACTCGCGGACGCGCAAAAGTGTCTATCTCGAGAACCGCGTCGGCTGGAGCCGGACCTCCGCGGCCCTATCGCTACGATATATGACCGATACCTGGGGCATCCATTCGGATACGGCCCAGGTGCACTTTCGCTGGTGGAGTCCGACTCGCCAACAATACATTGAGCCGACCGTTCGCTGGTACCGGCAATCGGCCGCGGATTTCTTTCAACCTTGGTTGTCGAGCGCCGACCTCGAAGACACGAAATATGTTTCGGCAGATTCCCGCCTGGCCGCTTTTCACGCGCTCACCTACGGTCTGAAATACGGTTTCAATTTGGGCGATAAGCTTCACCGGGAGGGCTCCGAATTCACGGTACGGCTGGAGTATTATCAGCAGACGCTGGACATCAGGACATCGGCTCCGGCGGCTTTGCAGGGGCTCGATCTATATCCCGGCCTGAAGGCGGTTCTGGTGCAATTCGGTTTCAGCTATTGAGAAGCGTGATGTGAGCTTTCCACATGCAGACGTCGTCGCTTCAGGCGCGATCTCGATCGAGGAGAGACCGGGCGGATTGTTCGCCGTTAGTTTCAGCGCCATGGCGTCCCCGTGTGAAGTGCTCGTGTACACCCAAGAGCGCGCGGAGGCTTTGCAGGTCGGAGAACTGGCGGCGAATGAAGCGTGGCGAGTGGAACATAAATATAGCCGCTATCGGGATCACAGCGTCGTCGCGGGGATTCATCGTAAGCGCGGGCAAGTCAGTGTGCTCGATCCTGAGACTGCCTCCCTCATGGATTTCGCGCAGCAATGTTTCGAGATGAGCGGCGGTGTTTTTGACATCACCTCCGGGATACTGCGCCGCGCTTGGAAGTTCGACGGATCCGATCGCGTTCCCGACTCCACCCGTGTCGAGCAACTTCTACCCCTGATCGGCTTCGAAAAATTACAGTGGCGATCTCCCGATCTCCTGGTGCCACCGGGCATGGAGCTGGATTTCGGCGGTATTGGGAAGGAATACGCTGTCGATAGGGCGTATGACATCCTGACGGCGCAGTGTGCGCAGCCTTTTCTCGTAAATTTTGGCGGCGATCTGCGCGCCAACAGACGACCGCTGCGTGCGCCCTGGCAGGTTGGAATCGAGCGTCCTGATACAGACCGCTCGGCGGCGATGCTCCTGGAGCTCGAGCATGGAGCGTTGGCAACCAGCGGCGATTCGCGGCGCTTCCTCCTGAAGGATGGCGTCCGTTACGGGCACATACTCGATCCCCGTACGGGCTGGCCGGTAGCCGACGCGCCGCGCTCTGTTACCGTGGCCGCCAGCAGTTGCACGGAGGCGGGCTTGCTAGCCACTCTGGCGATGTTGGAGGGCGCCGGGGCGCGTACGTTTCTGGAGACCCAGGGCGTGCGTCACTGGATTCTCCGATAGAAATCCTCGCTAAGACCGCGCTAGTCAACGTCAATATCTAACGAACCTCTAACGATCGAAGACCGGCGCTTGCGTTCGGAATGGTGGATCTGATACTTTGCAGTGCAAAGTGAAATTCACGCGATGGTGACTGATCGTTAGTCATCGCGCACACTCGGCGCGACGGAGCGCTGCAACGTCGCCTCATCCAATTGAATGGGTCCCGCCTCAGGGTTGGGAGGTGCACAATGGCCGCGCAAGCTGAACTCTCGCTGCTTCCCGCGCGCAAGCCATACTCTCGCGTCTGGATTTATGCTCCCGAGGCGTGCGCAGCGCTACTCGTCGTCATCATCGGCACTGCGGGACTGATACCTCATTCTTGGCTGCGACAGCTCCTGGAATCGTGGATCAATATCCATCTTCTGTTTGGATTGCTCCTCTGCGGCTGGGTCATGATCCGCTATCAATGGCGGGTGAGCCAATCACCCTCCATGCTCCCGGCCGATGTTCGCGGACTGTCCCGTCAACTGTCACACATCGTGTATTGCGTGCTCTATGGCGTCATAGGGTTGAAGCAGAGTATCGGTATCGTGAGTTCGCTTTGGCACGGCGGTGCCGTCGACTTCAGTTTGTTTGACGAAAGTTTACGTCATGGACCCGATACGCAGGTTTTTGACCTGCATGACGACTTCCAACTGTTTTTGGCGTCGGGTCTGGTGCCGCTCATCGTTGTGCGTGTCATGGCATTCAGGCTTTGGTTGCGCCTGAGCGCAAAGCCGCTCAGTTCCAGGCCGTTGGAGCAACAGGGAAAGCCTTGACGACTGGGGTGCCTACGGCTGTCCCTGCCCACCGCCAGCCCCGTAGATATTGCCGGTCGCAAAACTGGCGTCTGACGCGGCGAGCTGTACGTAGATGGAGGCCAGCTCCACCGCCCTTGACTGCCAGTTGCTTGGCCTGCCCAAACCCCGTGAGCGGGTGCGGAATGAATCCTGCTGCCGCTAGCCGATGGGAAGCATGGCGACGCTGGCGCCGTGCAAGCCGAAAACCTCTCCAACAGCACCGATGGTTGACACCGTCAAAGGTTAGTCATGGCTCGCAAGTACGGTAAGAAGGCTTCACGGAAAGTGAAGCGAGCGATGTCGGAGCGTAAGAAGGGCACGCTGCGTAGCGGTCGCTCAGGGCGCAAGGTGAAGAGCCGCAAACAGGCCATCGCGATCGGATTGTCCGAGGCCCGCAAGGCGGGGGCGAAAGTGCCGCGTAAAAAATCCGCTAAGCGGCGCAGTCGCAGCTCGTAGCACGCGGACGTACTCCGACCTCGGCCTCGCAAGGGGCTACAAGTTCGGCTGCCCGATTGGTCAAGTCATCGGCCAAGCGACCGGAGCAAAACGACCACTACGTCGCTTTCGACGCGCGTGTGGAGTGAACGAAGCGGATGCGCCATCGCGCGTTGGCATATTCCAGGACCGCTGATTCCAGCCACGTAACAGCCTGCCGTCCGGAAGCATCCTCCACCGAACCTTGATTGATGTATGTAATCCACGCGAGATTGCAGGTCACGTGGACCTCTGGCTCCGTGACGGTCCAGTCGTAATGTTTGCCGCTTGCGTGAGCGCTCTTGACGAAATCTACCAGGGCCGGACCGGTAAATCGCATGCCGGCGTCGTAGGCATAAAAGTCGGGTGCGACGATCTCCTGAAAGCGTTTCAGATCGTCGGCGCGCAGGGCCGCAAACAGATTCTGCATCACTCCGACTACGTCACTCTGTGCGCTGGCGGCGGGCGCACACCGAGGGGCGGCACTCGCGGTTTGCGGCAGTGAGTTGCCTAAGCCGAACAGCATTCCCATAACAAGTCCAATTCGGGCCGATCGAGTGCGCAATGAGGTCATCCTGAGTCATCTCGGTTACGAATACGGTTCGAACTATACACGTTGCGATTCCATCTCCTCCCGCACATAGCGGGTTGGAGGCAGTCCGACATAGCGGGTGAATGCGACGCTGAACGCGCTCGCGGAACTATAGCCGACGCGTCCCGCAACTTCGGCGACGCCACCTTCTTTCCGCCGCAGTAGGTTCTTGGCCATTGCCATGCGCCAGGAGAGCAGGTACTCCATCGGGGGGACGCCCACTGCGCGACTGAATCGCTCGAAGAACGCCGAGCGGGAGAGGGCTGCCTCTTTCGCCAACTGCGCAACCGTCCAGGGCCGCGTGGGACTTTCGTGCATCTTTCGTATCGCGACCGCGAGGCGTTCGTCGGTGAGCCCGCGCAAGAGGCCTGGCGACGCTGCCGTCCCCGCGGTGGATCGGAGGGCTTCGATGAGAAGAACCTCCAAGAGGCGTGCCAGGATGACATCCCGCGCGGGCCGCACCTCGCGAGATTCTTCTCCCACGAGCTGCACGATGGTGGCCAGCCTCCGCTCGCCGCGAACGTGCACGAGTTGCGGGAGGAGCGAAACTAACAGCGCCGCGTCCGGCGAGCCAAAGACACAGTAGCCTATCAACAACCGAACATCAGGCGGGCCGCTTTGAATGCCGAGTCTGAATTCGCCATCAGGCAGCGCGACGGGCGATGTTGCCGTGTCTTCCGATCTCGCCGGCTCGAGGCTCGACGTCGTGAAGCCGTACGCCGAGGGGATCAGGACGAAGTCGCCCGCCTGGAGGGTAATCGGCTCGCGTCCGTCGACCGCGAGGCGGCACGAACCGTCGACGACCACGCAGTAAAAGGGCCGCCCGGCCTCCGAGCGGCGAACACGCCAGGGACCTGCGGCGCTCACGATTTTCGAGAACGAGGCACCCGGTTGCAGCAGCGCGACAACCTCCGCGAGCGGGTCAACCATGACCGGACTCCTGCAAACGAAACCTGGACTCCAGATTGTAGCAAGTCCGGCTGCGGCGACCTATCGTCTCCGTACTGCAAACCACCCACGGGAGTCCCCAATGAAAACCGTCCTGATCACCGGATGCTCGTCCGGGTTCGGCCTCGAAACCGCGCGGTATTTCCTCGATCGCGACTGGAAGGTCATCGCCACGATGCGCACGCCGCGCGAGGACGTTCTGCCCCGTTCCGACCGTCTGCGCGTCCTCGCTCTCGATGTCACCGATCCTGGAAGCGTCCGTAAGGCCGTAGATGCCGCCGGACCGATCGACGTGCTGGTCAACAACGCAGGAATCGGCGTGCTGAGTGCCCTGGAAGGCATCTCGATGGAAACTGCCCGCGAGGTCTTCGAGACGAACACCTTCGGTACGATGGCGGTGACCCAGGCAGTGCTGCCTCAGTTCAGGCAACGGAAGTCAGGTGTCATCGTGAACGTCACGTCGAGCGTGACACTGAA
>JAQGOE010000241.1 GCA_028293725.1 Gammaproteobacteria bacterium
GAGTTGATAGCACTCACAGGACGCCTCCTCAAGGCCATCACGATCCAGTACGGTGATCACACCCCGATGATACCGAATCAGTTCGCGCTCCTGAAGCACCTGGGCGGTTTCGCTGACGCTGGCCCGCTCGTACCGACATGAGATCTCTTTGATCTGATCCGGCCCCTTGACTCTGGACCCGGGTCCCGGGTTTAAGCTGGCGGCCGAATCTGGAGGACTACCGATGGAAGCTGCCGGCGCGCTCTATACCTGTCCCATGCACCCCGAAGTCCGGCGGATCGGCCCCGGACACTGTCCCAAGTGCGGTATGGCGCTGGAACCCTTGATGCCGACCGAGACGACGGATGACACCGAAATCCGCAGCGTCCGGCGGCGGTTCTGGATCGCGCTGACACTAGCCCTTCCGGTCATGTTGATCGGGATGGTGCCACACCTGTTTGGAAGCATGCTCGGGCCTGCGACGGCGTGGACTCTCCGGGTACTCGAGCTGACGTTAAGCGCCCCTGTGGTGCTCTGGGTCGCCCTACCGTACTACCGCCGCGGCTGGCTCGGGGTGGCTCACCGGGCGCCCAACATGTACACGCTGATTGGGTTCGGAGTGATCGTGGCTTTTACGTACAGCGTGATCGCTACATTTTTCCCAGGTCAGTTTCCGGCGGCCATGCGAGATACGCACGGCATGGTCGGTGTGTATTTCGAGGTCGCCGCGGCCATCGTAGCGCTCGTGCTCCTGGGAGAGTGGCTCGAGCTGGTGGCGCGCGGCCACACGAGCGCTGCGATCCGGCAACTCCTGAGTCTTGCGCCCAAAACGGCGCGCCGCATCTCCAATGGTGAAGAGGAGGATGTGCCTCTGGAATCGCTTGTGGCCGGGAACCGACTTCGAGTGCGGCCAGGAGAGAAGATCCCGGTGGATGGGCGTGTGGTCAGCGGGCAATCCACTGTCGATGAATCAATGTTGACCGGCGAGCCCTTACCTGTGGAGAAGCGCGTGGGAGATCGAGTCGTGGGAGCCACGCTCAACCAGACCGGAGCACTCATCATCGAAGCAGAGCACGTGGGGGCTGACAGTCTGCTTTCGCAGATCGTGGCGCTCGTGAGTCAAGCGCAGCGCTCCCGCGCACCTCTGCAGAAGCTGGCCGACAGGGTCGCGGCCTGGTTCGTGCCTGCGGTCATCGGGATAGCGATCGTCACCTTCATCGGGTGGTGGATATTCGGCCCTGAGCCGCGATTGGCCTACGCGCTGGTGAATGCAGTAGCCGTACTCATCATCGCGTGTCCGTGTGCGCTGGGGCTTGCCACGCCGATTTCCATCATGGTCGCGAGCGGTCGCGGTGCCCAGTTGGGCGTGCTATTTCGCAATGCCGAAGCCATCGAAACACTGCGCGCCATCGACACGCTCGTGCTCGACAAGACTGGAACGCTCACGCTGGGGCACCCAACCTTGACTCAGGTGATTGCATTCGAGGGGTTCTCGGACGATGTCGTCCTCGCCAGCGCGGCGGGGCTTGAACGTGCCAGTGAGCACCCTTTAGCCCGTGCGATTGTGGACGGCGCGCTCGCACGCGACATCAAACTTGTTGAAGTCACAACTTTTGACTCTGTTACAGGTCAGGGCGTTATCGGCACTGCGGGTGCGCGGCGGTTGGCGTTGGGCAATGTCGTGTTGATGCGTGCGCAGGGCGTGGTCATCGACGCTGCAAGCGATCAGAGTGAGGCACTGCGTAAGACTGGACAAACGGTTATGTTCCTGGCCATCGATGGGCGCCTGGCGGGCCTTCTCGCCGTCGGCGATCCGCTCAAAGACAGCACACTTTCTGCCCTTCAGGCACTGAAGGCAGGGGGCCTGCGGCTCGTGATGCTGACCGGTGACAGCCACACAACGGCGCATGCTGTGGCGGCCGAGCTGCCCATCGACGAGGTTATTGCGGAAGTGCGCCCTACGGACAAAGCCGCCGCTATTGCCACGCTGCAGAAAGGAGGCCATCGTGTCGCGATGGTCGGCGACGGTATCAACGATGCGCCCGCGCTAGCACAGGCCGATGTCGGCATCGCGATGGGCACCGGCACCGATATTGCCATGGAGAGTGCGCAGGTCACTCTCGTCGGAGGGGATTTGCGGGGACTCGTGCGCGCGCGCCGGTTGAGCGAGGCCACCGTGCGAAACATCCGCCAGAATCTCTACTTCGCCTTTGGTTACAACGCGTTGGGAATTCCGCTGGCGGCAGGTGTGCTTTATCCGCTGACAGGTTGGTTGTTGAGCCCGCTCATCGCCGCGCTCGCCATGAGCTTCTCCTCGGTGTCGGTCATCGGCAATGCGTTGCGTTTGCGATCCGCGGTCGACTGACCGGGTCAGTCCCGTTCCAAGACAATCTCGCGCTCGGAGCGAGACGTCTCGCGGAGGCCGAAGTACCGCTGTAAAGTGATGGCTTCCGTCTCGACATCACCGATGCGAAACGTTCCACTGACTCGCCGCGATTGCAGTGACGGGCCCAGGACGACGATGCGGGTCATCGAGTAGCGATTCATCGCCGCCAGCGCTTCGGGAAGCGGCGCGTCGTCAATGACAATCGTACCCCGCTGCCAGGCTGTGACGTTTTCGATCTGCACCACCTTCTTGTCCAGAAGTTGTCCATCGCCGGTGATTCCCAGCTGTTGGCCCGGCGTCAGGGCTTCGACTCTCGATTCCACTTGCGGCGTGCCTGTAATGGTGCGCACGTTGACGCGACCCTCGATGAGAGTGACGGTGGTGCGCGTCGGAAGCGTGGCCACGTCGAACATCGTTCCGATCGCGATCACTTCCGCAGACTTCGTGCGCACGCGAAATGGTCTGTGAGCGTCTTTCGCCACCTCGAAGTGCGCCTGGCCGTCTAGCAACTCGACATCGCGGCCGCTGTTTGTAAAAGCAACACGCAATCGAGAGCTTCTGTCCAGAACTATCCGGGAGCCGTCGTCGAGCGCAACCGCGCGCGTCGCTGCGGTGCCTGTCTCTATCAGGTTCCTTACCGGCTGATTGACTACCCTCGGCAGCGCCACAATGGCGATGCACACCGCTACGCAGGCAGCGACGATCGCGCCGCCAAGCCCAAACACAACACCGCGCAACGAGGCTGTCCGGGCCCGCGCGCGCTCCCAACGATGGGCATAGTTACGGCTCTCAGCCACGATAGGGCTATTGCGCAATGCCTCCAGCGTAACCGACAGCTCGTCACTCCTCGGCTTCATGGCGTGCAACCTCCGTTGTCGGCCGCCTCGAAATTCAACTCTTTCAAACGCTTCTCGCAATGGCTAAGCGCCTGCTTGACGTACTTCTCCACCATGGAGACGGAAATCCGCAGACGATCCGCGATGTCCCGCTGCGACAGGCCATCGAAGTGGAACAATACGAAGACCGCGCGGCACTTCGGGCTCAGCTCGCGCAGCGCCGCTTCCAGCACACGCAGCCGCTGTTCGCCGTCGAGCACGCGCTCGGCATGAGGTGCGGGGCAAATCAGTTGCGTCTCTTCCGCCGGCACGGTATACGCCGCATGCCGCACGTGAGCGGATCGTGCCCGGTCACGCAACAGGTTGAGCGCCGTTGTAAACAGGAAGGACGCGGGCTTTCTGATCTCCCGGATATCCGCCGCCGCGAGCCGCGCGAAGGCGTCTTGAGCGAGATCGGCCGCATCCTCGGTGGAGCGACTGCGGCGCCGGAGGAATCGCACCAGGCGGTCATAGTACCGGGTGGCAATCCAATCCAGCTCGACTCCACGGCGATGCGCGCAGCCCTCCGCCGGATCGCACCCGCAGGCGACCGCCGCGACGGTCGCCAAGTGATCAGCACTCGACACTTACTTTGCCCTTCTGACTCGTCCAGGGCGCCTCGACAGTGAGCGGCACCGGCCCCCCGTTATCGATCCCTTTGATGAACCTTTGGTGACAACGGTGCGGATCGGTTTGCGAGCCTCGTCCTTAAGGGCTCGACGAATCGATTATCGCCTCCCGTCCTCGCGGACGACCCGGCACGAACCCAAAGAGAGAGAGTGACTGCGATGATTCTTGAACCCTGTCGCGCGCAGTGGCGCGGTGCCCTGGCAACTTCAATCCTGTTGAGTGTCGGACCTCTCCGCAGCGAGGCTGCGCTCGCCCAACCTGTGGCGCCTGTCAGCGACACCCAGGCGCGAACCTATCATATCGCCGCTCAGGCACTGGGCGCGGCGCTCCAGGAATTCGCCGCGCAGGCTGGCGTGCAGATGCTGTTCTCGCAGTCCGACGTCGCGGGAATGAAGACAGACGGTCTGCAGGGGACATTCTCCAGGGACCAGGCATTGCAGCGGCTGTTGGCCGGAAGCGGGCTGGCCGTCGAGTACCCAACGCGCGACTCCGTCATCATTCGACGGCCGGGAAATTCGCCGGACTCGAGCTCGACAACAGTAGCCCCGGCGGCTGCGGTCGCTCAGACTTCGGTCTCCGCTTCCTCCGCCTACGCCTCCGGCGTGGCGACTTCGACAACCCACGACGGCCCTACACCCCCGGGCAATAGCTCACAGAGCACGGCCGATTTCGAGGAAGTGATCGTCACAGGCCGCGCCGGCATCGAGCAACGTACGAAGGAGGAGACCAGCTACTCGGTCACGACCATCGTCCAGGAGAGGCTCCGGCTGCAAGGTCCGACGAGCGTTACAGAGTCTCTGAAGTCGGTCCCGGGCTTCTGGGTCGAGTCCTCCGGCGGAGAGGCGAGCGGCAACGTCCGTGCGCGTGGCATTCCGGTCGACGGTTTCGGCTCGATCACGCTTCTCGAAGACGGCATAGCGGTGCAGAACGATCCCGCGCTCGGCTATCTCAACGCCGACCAGTCCTTCCGGCTCGATGAGACCATCGATCGGATCGAAGTCGTTCGCGGCGGCCCATCCTCGATCTTCTATTCCAACGCACCTGCCGGCGCAGTCAACTTCATACCCCGCAGCGTGGGAGACCATGCGGAAGGGGTTGTCAAATACACGGCCGGCGACTACGGCCTGAATCGCATCGATGCGTGGTATGGCGCGCCGCTCGGCGATTGGAAACTCTCCGGAGGCGGCTTCTATCGATATGACAACGGCATTCGCGATCCTGGCTTCCACGGCGATGACGGCGGTCAGTTCCGTGTGTCGCTGGCGCGGGAGTTCGAGCGCGGCAAGGTCTCCTTCGACGTCAAACGGCTGGATGACACTGTCTACCTCGACCTGGGAATTCCGATGCGCGTGGGCGGTGACGGCAAGATTCGCGCAGTCCCTGGATTCAACGGCAATTACGGCACTCTGGCGGGGCCGGAGACGGCATCTGCCCAGATGCTGACGGCGAACGGCAACGCGCTGGGGGGCACTTTTCCGTTCGACAACACATTGGGAACTCAGGTCAAGCGCACGCAGGAAACCGCGAACTTCGAGTTCGAGCTCGGCGACGGCTTCACCTTCACCGACCACGTGCGCCATGAAGATACCAACACCTTGCGCAATGGCGTGTACCCGAATACCGTTCAGAGCGCAGCCACCCTGTTGGCGCAATCGGTGTCGCCATCCAACAACCTGCTCGCCAAGTACTTCCCTGGCGCGACATCGCTGCAACTTCGCTACACGGACTCGCCGAACACTGCGTTCAATACCGCGAACGGACTGACTGTCGTCGGAGGCCTGCGCAGCCTCACATCTCCCATTAGCGAGCTCATGAACGATGCGCGCCTCATGCGCAAGTTCGAGGTGGGCTCGCAAACTCACGACGCGACATTGGGCTTCTACGTCGCCAATGTCTCCTCGGACTTCAATCGCTACTCTTCCACTGCATTGCTCAATGTCCAGGACAATGCCCGGTTACTCGAACTCGTAGCGGTCGACGCCACGGGTAAAGTAGTGGGCTCGCTCACCGATCATGGCATCTACCACTACGGCTACGAATGGGCCAACGCAACCGGACAGTCCACCACGACCGCATTCTACCTCTCGGACGAGTGGCAGATTATCCCAGCCTTGCGTATCGATGCGGGCGTGCGCTGGGAGGAAGAGCACGTCACAGCCAACGTCGGAGAGTCCCAGACGGTCAATCTCGGCACCGCGGCGACCTCGCAGATGCTGACCGGAAACGGCCAGTTCGCGCACTTCAACCAGACATTCAGCAAAGTCGGCTGGACCCTGGGCGAGAACTGGCAATTCACGGACCACTCGGGTCTCTTCGCTCGTTACACTCCGACGTTCCGCCTGCCGAGCCTCACCACTTACACGACGGCCGGGCTGACGGCGGCCAACAGCACGGTCGCCACACCCGTCGTGCAGACGATGGAGCTCGGCGAAATCGGCTACAAGTATGCAAACCGGTGGACGGATCTGTACGCGACCGCCTTCTGGACGAAGTACAACAATGTCGGGGTCACCAACTATGTGTTCAATCTCCAGAGCAGCACCCCGCCGGTGCCCCAAAATCTGTACGCCGACACCCGCACCTACGGCCTGGAGCTCGAGGGCGGCTTCTTTCCCGTCGAATGGTTCGACCTCACTTTCAGCTCGACACTGGAGAAGCCGCAATACGAGGGTTTGCGCTATACCGACAATGTCGGCGGCCAGCCTGTATTGCGTGACTACAATGGCAACCAGCTGATCCGCGTGCCGAAAGTCAGTGCGCGCATCGTTCCCGGCTTCAACCTGTTCGGCCAGCGACTGCGTGTGCAGGCTTCCTGGGAATGGGAGGGCGCTCGCTACGGCGATACGGCGAACTCAGTGGTACTGCCTCACTATGACGTTTTGAATGTGAGCACCCGTTTTGCCGTCACCGACCATTTCGACCTGTACGGCTATGTGGACAACGTTACCAACTCCTTCGGTCTGACCGAGGGTAATACGCGCGTCGGCGAGGTACAGAGCACTGACGTAGGGGCTAGCACGTTCATCGCCCGCCCAATTCTGGGTCGTGCCGTTCGCGTGTCCCTGATGTACCGATTCTGAGTAGAGCGTCCGAATGAGTGTCCGGTTTCGCACGTCCTGCGTGCTTGCTCTGTTGCTCGCAATGCCACTTACCCTGACATTGACTCTAACTGCGCACGCGGATACAAAACAGGTTCCGGACACCATTCTGCAAGGTGCCCTGACGGGCGTGGACAATCAGACATGGCGCCTCGTGCCTTTCGAGGTGCCACCAGGCACGACGCGCATCACGATCGATTTCGACTACACGACGCGCGACCTGCGCACCACAATTGATATCGGACTTCTGGGCCCTGATGGATTCCGCGGACAGGACGGCTTCCGCGGCTGGAGCGGCGGCAACAAACGGAGCTTCACGATTTCGGCCACGGATGCGACACCGTCATATTTGCCGGGGCCCATACGCTCGGGTCAATGGAATCTGCTGCTGGGGATTCCTAACATCCGGCAACATTCCCATGGGCAGTACACCGCGAGCGTTCTCTTCGAGCGGGAAGCGACAGGCCGGGCACCGGCGCAATTCGGACCGACACTACGCGCTCAACCGGGGTGGTATCGGGGTGATTTGCATATGCACACCGCCCACAGCGACGGCTCGTGTCTGAGTCGGCGACAACAGCGTGTTCCATGCCCCTTATTTCTGACAGCCAGGACTGCCAGTGAGCGCGGGCTCGACTTTATTGCAATCACGGATCACAACACGATCTCACACGCCGACGCCATCCGCGAGCTGCAACCGTACTTCGACGACCTACTGCTGATTCCCGGACGCGAGATCACAACATTTCACGGCCACGCCAATCTGTTTGGAAGCGTTGCGATGCTGGATTTTCGAGTAGGCGGGGGCGAGGTGCCGGACTGGAACACTTTGCTCACGAACCTCGAGCAGACCGGGGGCGGCGTGCTCTCGATCAATCATCCGGTGCGGCCGTCCGGCGAGCAGTGTATGGGTTGCGGTTGGACTCCGCAGGGAGCTATCGACTACGCGCGCATCCAGGCGGTCGAGGTGGTCAATGGGCTCGACGCGGATACGCCCTGGTCGGGCATCGGATTCTGGCAGCATCTGCTCGATCAGGGGTACCAGCTCACCGCGCTTGGCGGGAGCGACAATCACGATGCGCTACAGCCGGGAGCGAATGCGATCGGTACACCCACGACAGTGATATACGCCGACGAGCTGTCGCAAACAGGCATCGTTGCGGCGATTCGACGCGGCCGCGTCTTCGTCGATGTTGCGGGCACACGCGATCGAGCGCTCGACCTGACAGCTACGGCGGACAGGCAGATCGCGCATATGGGCGATGCACTCGCTGTGCCAGCCGGTGCCAACGTACACTTCGAGGGTACCGTCAACGGAGTCGCGGGTGGAGAAGTCGAGGTCATCCTCGATGGGCGCCGCGTGTCCTTGCTCAAGGATCCCAGCATCCACAGCGCAGCGAAGTCCTTCGACTTTCTGTGGCGCGCCGATGGTCAGCGGCACTGGCTCCGCCTCGATGTCCGGGACGACGCGTCGCACCTGGCGCTGATCGGCAATCCCGTCTATTTACGGGCCGGGACCGGATAAGGGGCGCTCTGCGGTAGGGCGATGTGGGCACCGACAAAGGCAATCGCTGCGGCCACTGACAACCAAGCGCCGGGGATCGCGCGATTGCCGGTTTCGTGGATGAGATAGGTGACAATGGCTGGCGTAGAGCCCCCAATTGTCGTCGCCAGACTGTAGGCCACGGAAAAACCAGCCGTTCTGACGGCCGCGGGCACGATCTCGGTCAGGTGCACGACCATCGCACCGTTGTAGCCGGCATAGATGAATGATAGCCACAACTCCACAACCAACAACTTGACGAAGCTGGGCTGAGCGACCAGCCACGCCATTGCCGGATATGCGGTCAGGACCGCGATTCCCGCAAACGTCAACAACAGCGGTCGCCGGCCAACCCGGTCTGAAAGGGACCCCATGAGCGGCAACCAGATCAGATTCGACACACCCACACAGAGTGTCACGAGCAAGGCATCGCTTTGTGAAAGCCGCAGAATGTCCTTACCGAACGTGGGCGTATACGCGGTGATGGTGTAGAACGAGACCGTAGTCATCAAGACCATGGCGACCCCGGTCGTGACAATCCGCCAATGGGCCAACACACCGCGGTAGACTTCCGCCGGGCTGGGATGGTGTGTACGTGCTGCGAATTCTCCCGTCTCTTGGAGTGTGCGGCGGATCATGTAGATGAATGGAATGATCAGGCAGCCGACAATCAGCGGAATCCGCCACCCCCAGGCCTGCAGCGCCTCCGGCGGCATGAGATTCGATAGCGCATACCCCAACACGCCGGCGAACACCACCGCCACCTGCTGGCTGCCTGACTGCCAGGACACATAGAAACCCTTGTGTCCTGGAGTGGCTATTTCGGACAGGTAGACTGAGACCCCGCCCAGCTCCACGCCGGCTGAGAATCCCTGACATAACCGACCGAGCACCACCAATATCGGTGCGAAGAGGCCGATCGTTTCGTACCCCGGCACCAAGGCAATCGTCAGTGTGCCTACCGACATCAGCGCCAGCGTCAACAACAGCCCCTTGCGCCGGCCGATATGGTCGATGTAGGCGCCGAGGACAATCGCCCCCAGCGGACGCATCATGAAGCCCACGGCAAACGTCGTCATCGAGAACATCAACGAGGCGAATTCGCTGTTGCTCGGAAAGTAAG
>JAQGOE010000316.1 GCA_028293725.1 Gammaproteobacteria bacterium
AAGGCATGGGGATCAGTCCGACTGGGTACTCCCGACGCGTGGAGAGTATGGACTACGCGGAAATCGCGGCCTCTTTGACTACCGCCAAGGCCGCCATTGCCGGCATGGTGGCTCACTTGCCGACTCACGAAGAATTCCTGCAAACGCAGCTCGGCTAGACATTCGATCCCGCGACCGAGCCCAGCCCTAGCGCGATAGCTAAAATCTATCGAGCCCCGATTGTTTCTCCGAAGGTGCGCCGCCTATGATGTTGCGTCTTCGCAACCGATGCCACCTCGTGGATGAGCACGCCTTGAACCGCAGAAAAGTAGTGCAAGGGCTGATGGCGGCCGCGTTGCCCTTGAGCCTGCTTTCCTGTGGAAAAGGGTCGAATGGAAATGCCCAGGGCGCGCCCTTGGTGGTCGGTGGACTGCCGGTAACCTGCAATCTCACGCTTCCGGTGGCGTGCGTCTCGAAGGCCCGGAGCAACAGCACCCTCCCTGTTGGCCGGCCGCGCTTCGAATTCCAGTACAGCAAGTACAACGGCTGGCCCGAGGTCAAGGAATCCTTGATGGCGGGTCGCATCCAGGCCGCGTACATGCTTGCGCCGCTGGTCATGGATTTGGCGGACAAGAAGGTCCCTGTAAAAATTGTATCGCTCGGGCATCGCTCCGGTGCCGTCATCATGGTCAGGAGCGATTCGCCGTACCGTACCTTCAGGCAACTGACAGGTAAGCGAATCGCGATTCCCAGTCGCTTCGCCGTGGACTTTCTGTTCTTAAGAAAGATGCTGGCCCGGGAGAATATGACGCCGAATGACATTGAAATCGTGGAGATGGCGCCCCCCGATATGCCGGCGGCGCTCTACGCGAATGCCGTCGACGCTTATTGCACCGGAGAGCCTTTCGGCGCGGCCGCTCAGCAAGCCGGTTACGCGCGACCGCTGCGCATGACCCGAGACGAATGGCGCAACTACATCTGCTGCGTGTTGACAGTGCGTGAGGAGTTGATCCAGGAAAATCCGGCCATGGTCCAGGACCTCGTCAACCAGGTGCTGGGTGCCGGCGTATGGCTGGATCAACAGCAGGAAAACCGCACCAAGGCAGTCGCCATTGCCGCGGGCCGCGAGTTTTTCAATCAGGATCCGAAGATCATTCAGTTCGTGATGGAGAATCCCGTGGATCGGGTGACCTACGGCGATTTGCGAATGATCCGCGCCGAGTTCGAAGACCTCATGCAACTGTCGATGGCTGCGGGCACGATCAAGCACCCCATCGCTTACGAGACCTACGTGGATGAGACCTTTGCGAAAAACGCACGCGCCGCCACTATCTCCTTGTGAGCCGTCGTGAGATTCACGAGCCGACCCATGCTGTTGGCTTGCATGCTGTTGTCTATGACGGCGCAAGCCACCGACGTCGAGGCGCTCAAAGCCGGCGTCTTCAACCCGGCACGCGCGGCACCGGATTTTTCCGTTCGCGGTTCCGACGGCGTGGCGCTCACTCTCAGTCATTATCGCGGCAAGGTAGTGGTCCTGGGGTTTGGCTACACCCATTGTCCCAATGTTTGCCCGGCCACTCTTGCGGTGCTCGCGCTGGCGCATCGCCAACTGGCAGCGCTGGGATCGCAGGTGCAGGTCATCTATCTCACGGTTGATCCCGAGCGCGACAGCCCCGAGCGGCTCAAGCAATACCTGGCCGCCTTCGACCCGACCTTCTTGGGTGGCACGGGTTCCGCCGCACAAATGGCAGCGGTGCGCGCGAGCTACGGCGTCACCGCCGAGAAAGTCGGCACCGGCAGCGACTATGGCATTGCGCATTCGTCGTTTATCTATCTCATCACTCGTGAAGGCAAGCTACGAGCATTGATGCCGTTCGGGCACAAGGCAGATGACTACGTCCACGATATTTCCATGTTGTTGAATTGAGCGTGACTAGCGTGCGTCCGTTTCACAAGCGCGCCGGCTTAGGTCTCGTCGCCGCGGTGGCCTTGAGTGCCGTTGCTTGGGCGGCGTTCACTCCCGTCACCTTTGTTTCGCGGGAAGAAACCTTCGAAATCCCCAAGGGCACCTGGGCGCGGCGTATGGCGGGGAACAAAGTAGAGATTCTGCCGTCCCGCGTTTTTCTGACGGTAGGCATCCGGGACGTGTTGCTGCTGAAGAATAGGGATGACGTGCCGCAGATATTCGGCCCGACCTTGATGATGCCGGGTCAAAGCTTCCGCTTACCCTTCGAAGTGGCCAGCAGTTATCAATTTGCCTGCACGGCACATGCGAGCGGTCAAATGACCGTGGTCGTGGATGAGCAACCGGACACTCCCTGGCGGCGGCTCGTGTGGAGAACAAGAAGAATTTTCAGGGTCGTTGCATAAGATGAACAGACTCAAAGAGAGCCTGCCGGCGATGGCCGTCATCGCAGCGTTGCTGGCTGCGTGGTGGTTGATCGTCGTTGAAACCCGTAGCGTTATTTTTCCCACGCCCTGGCAGGTAGTGACCGGGACCGCCGAGCTCATCGAGGACGGCACTCTATTCACGCACATTGGCGCTTCGTTGATGCGCGTCGGTGTTGGGTTCTCGCTGGCGGTGCTGGTCGCTGTGCCGTTGGGCCTGTGGTTGGGTTGGGTCAAGGGAGCCTACTCCACGCTCAATCCACTGTTTCAGATATTGCGCCCCATTTCGCCGATCGCATGGATTCCCATTGCCATTCTGTGGTTCGGCGTCGGCAATGCCTCGCCAATCTATCTGATCTTTATTTCGTCGGTATTTCCAATGATCGTGCAAACGACTGCCGGCGTGCACACCATCGAGCGGCGCTATCTGCGTGCCGCGGAGAATTTTGGCGTCTCGCGCTACACGCTGTTTCGTCAGGTGGTGATTCCCGCGGTGTTGCCGCAGATCATTGTTGGTATGCGGATCGGGCTGGGTGTAGCGTGGCTGGTGGTGGTCGCCGCGGAAATGATCGCGCTGCGCTCGGGACTCGGATATCTCATCATCGATTCGCGCAACGCCGGCAATCGATACGATCTGGTGATCGCCGGCATGATCATCATCGGAGTGATTGGATTGTTGCTGGATGGCGTGATGCGATTGCTCGAGGGATTGAAATCGGTCAGGTGGCGTTATGCGCACTAAGATCGAGGTGAAGGGCATCCGCAAGGGATTTGCGTCGAATGGTGGTGAGCTGCGGGTCGTCGAAGACGTCAGCCTCACCGTAGGGGACGGCGAGTTCGTTGCCATCGTCGGTCCGTCGGGATGTGGAAAAACGACGTTGATGAATATGGTCGCGGGGTTCGTGCAACCGGATGCGGGTGCTATCCTCATCGATGGAGTGCAGCGTTCCGAACCCAATGCCAAGGGCATTCTCATTTCGCAGCAGGGTTCGATCTTCCCCTGGCTTACCGTGCAGCAGAATTTGATGTTCGGACTCAATGATCATTCTCAGGCCGATAAGAAGGGGGTGGCCGATCATTACGCGGCGATGGTGGGATTGAAGGGCTTTGAGGGCAGCTATCCGCACGAGCTCTCGGGTGGGATGCTCAAACGGGCTGAACTGGCACGGGCGTTCGCCGTGAAGCCCGAAATTCTGTACATGGACGAACCGTTCTCGGCGCTGGATGCATTGATGAACCTGCGCATGCGCAACGAGCTGCTGCGCATCCTCGAAGAGGAGCGCCACACGGTTATGTTGATTACCCATGACGTGGAGGAGGCCATTCACCTGGCTGACCGGATCATGGTGTTGTCGCCAAGGCCCACGAGAATTCAAGCGATGTTCACGGTGGATCTGCCGCATCCGCGCAAGCTGACCAGTCCCGAAGTGCAGGAATTACGCGTTGCCATCCTGCATGAGCTCGGGGTCGATCGGAATGCGGGGTGAGGACCCGGCGGCGAGGCTCGAGTCCAGATGAACGCACCGCAGCACGGCATTGACTTGAGCGTGGCGCGACACTTTCAGTAATTGGTTGGCAGTTGACTCGCACGGGCGTCGCGCGGACATTAGCGCCTGCGCGCTAGTGTTGCATGACGTCGTAGCAGTCTGAGGCGGCCAATGCCCGAAAAGACGGCTCGGTGGACGACAATGTTGGACGGGATCCCGAATGACGACTCGGGCGGTACCGACTACCTCCGAGATCAGTCTCGCGCGCATCCCACCAATTCCATGACGCGCGA
>JAQGOE010000319.1 GCA_028293725.1 Gammaproteobacteria bacterium
GGCGAGGACGATCGGTTCGACGGCTTCGCCTACCAGGTCACGCTCTCGACCGGTATCGGCCAGAAGCTCATAGAAACGGACACCACCAAACTGACCGTCACGGCCGGCTTCGGTTATCGACGCCTGCAGATCGAGACACTCAACAAAGACCCCGACGGCCGCGTGGTCAGTCGCGACAAGGGCCCGTCAGCCAGCGACGGTGTTGGTACCGCGGGCCTCGACTATCAACAGCAACTCACCAAGACCACGAAGCTCATCGACCGGTTGGCCATTCAGTCAGGCGGACAGAACACCGCGGTGGCGAACGACTTCTCTATCTCGGTAAGCATTACGGACCCTTTGGCGCTCAGTGTGGGCTACGGGGTGCGCTACAACAGCGATCCGGCCCCCGGAACGAAGCCGACCGACCAACTCACCACGGTCAATCTCGTTTACGCCTTCAACCAGCCGAAGAAGTAATTCGGGCCGCGTTTGCGAGCGTCGACGTGCCGCGCGGCGGGAACGCGCGGCACGTGCCTTGCTGTGAGTCGTCAAGCCCTGTCGCCGGGCGGAGAGTCGCATTTCGCCGACATAGGTATAAGGTCGGTAGGTGTGCAATTGTCCGCCCAAATAAGTAGTTTGGACGATTCCCACCATGCCATTGCAGAGCACGTCCGCGGTCCGCTCCTTAGGCCTCATTGGGGCGCTCCTCCTCGTGCTCAGTGCTTGTGGAGGTGGCGCCGCCGATGTCGTCAATGGCACGGGCGGGACGGACTCGGGGACCGCGGGTTCCGGGTCGTCCAGCGGCTCGGGGTCGACGGGCGGGACGGAGTCCGGATCGGGTGGGACTGGAGGTACCGGTGGGACGGGCGGGACTGGGGGCACTGGCGGGACGGGTGGCACGACGCCTACAACCGGAACAGATGTTGTCACCTATAAAAACGACGTCTCCCGCACGGGCCAGAATTTAACCGAAACGACTTTGACCCTCACAAATGTCGCCTCGGCGACGTTCGGACTGCGGCATACGCTGTCCGTGGACGGCAAGGTCGATGCGCAACCTCTTTATCTCTCGCAACTGACGGTCGCGGGCGCGGCTCACAATGTCGTCTTCGTTGCGACCGAGAGCGATTCGGTGTACGCGTTCGATTCGGACACAGGCACGGCTTTGTGGCATGTGTCGCTGCTGCCTTCGGGCGAGTCCTTGAGCGACTCACACGGCTGCAGTCAGGTGACTCCCAACATTGGGATAACGTCGACCCCGGTAATCGACCGCGGCGCTGGCACGCACGGCGCCATCTATGTCGTCGCCATGTCGAAGGACAAGTCATCGGCCTATCATCAGCGGCTGCATGCTCTGGATGTGACGACCGGAGCGGAGCTCTTCAACGGGCCGGTCGCGATCACCGCAACCTACACGGCGCCGGGCAGTGTCGCGACCAGCTTCGAGCCGGGGCAATACGAGGAGCGCGCGGCGTTGCTACTGTCGCAGGGTATCGTCTATACGAGCTGGACCTCTCACTGCGATGCCCCGCCCTACTCCGGCTGGATAATGGGCTACAATCAAACCACGCTGGCACAGGCGAGCGTACTCAACATCGCGCCCAACAGCAACTCGGGGCCGGCGATCTGGATGGCAGGCGGCGGTCCGGGCGCGGACAGCTCGGGAAACATCTATCTGCTGTCGGCGAATGGGGCCTTCGAGACCACCATGGACTCGAACGGCTTTCCCAATAAACAGGACTACGGCAACTCCTTTCTGAAGATCACCGCCACCGGCATCCAGCTGACCGTGGCGGACTACTTCACGATGTCGAACGAGGTGGCCGAGTCCAATGCCGATCAGGATCTGGGCTCCGGCGGCGAACTGCTGCTGCCGGACCTGACCGATTCGACCAATACGGTACGCCATCTCATGGTCGGGGCGGGCAAGGACGGCAACATCTATGTCGTCAATCGCGACTCGATGGGGAAGTTCAGTGCCAGCAGCAACAACATCTGGCAGCAGGTGAGTGGCGCGTTACCCGGTGGCATACGGAGTACCCCGGCGTATTTCAACGGCACTCTGTATTACGGTGACAGTGGCGCGACTCTCAAGGCATTCGCCATCAGGTCTGCGAAGATCACTGCCATGCCCTCCTCACAGTCGGCGACGCAGTTCCCCTATCCCGGTACGGCGCCGGCGGTGTCCGCAAATGGAACGTCGAGCGGCATCGTGTGGGCACATGAGAATTCGGGCTCGAAGGCGGTGCTGCATGCCTACGACGCCACTAACCTCACGCACGAGCTCTATAACAGTGCCCAGGCCGCCAACAACCGTGATCAGTTTGGCTCCGGCAACAAATTCATCACCCCGACCGTTGCCGATGGCAAGGTCTTCGTGGGGACCCAGAACAGCGTCGCGGTATTCGGGTTGTTGCAGTAGCCCCTGCAGCCGCACACCGTCGGGGTTGAATTCCGCTACCATGTTGAGCGCAATGCACGCGCTTGGCAGTCGAGAGGTCGCGGGGTGAAGAAATTCGCGGGAAGGTTGGCCGGAAGTCTGGCGGGAAGTCTGATTATCGCTGCCGGGTGGCTGCTATCCACGCCCGCGGTGAGCCGGCCGGCCGAGCACATGGAACTCCCGGACTGGAGCAAGACGCCCGTAGAAGACCGCGACCTGGGTCATGGCGTTCACATGCTGGAGAGCTTCGGCGGGAATATCGGCGTTCTGGCTGGTGACGAGGGCGTGCTGTTGGTGGACGCCGAGTGGCCGCAGTTGCACGACAAAGTGATCGCCGCGGTAGGCAAGATCTCACCGAAGCCTATCCGTTACCTCGTGAACACCCACTGGCACTGGGATCACGTCGGCGGTGATGCCCTGTTCGGGAAAGCTGGCGTAGTGATCTTTTCGAGCGAGCAGACGCGAGCTCACATTGTGCAGGAACAGAAGCAAAACAGCCCGGTGGGCACACCCTACGCTCCGGATCCCGCCGGCATCCCGGTGGTGACGGTCACCAACGGCATGAGGTTTCATCTCGCGGGACAGACGGTGGAAGTCATCCACGTACCGCCGGCGCATACCGACGGAGATCTGATCGTTCGATTCGTCGAGGCTGATGTCATCCAGACGGGTGACACGTTCTTCCACGGCTTTTACCCGGACATCGACCAGCCGCACGGCGGGACGATCGATGGAATGATCGCGTTGTACGACACGCTCTACAAAATGTGCGGGCCGAATACGAAGGTCATCCCGGGGCATGGGCCGGTCGCGAATCGTGACGACGTCCGCGAGTATCAGGGAATGCTGCGGGAAGTCCGCAACCGCGTCGCGAAGGCCGTCGCGGCGGGAATGACAGAAGAGCAGCTCATTGCCTCACACCCGCTCGACGATCTCGATATGAAGTGGGGTGGGAATCTCATCAAGCAGCCTTACCTGTTGGGCATCGTGTACGAGGAGCTGAAAGATAACCAGAAGGCCACACATTAAGGCCGCGCGGCTCCGGCACGGCCCCTGCGCAGCTCAGCCTCGCACCGCTCCGGCCCCGGCCCCGGCCTCGGCCTCGGCGCCTACTCCACCCTCACCAGCCGATCGCGACGACCAGGTACTGCGGGCTGTTGCAGCTGATGTCCGACGAATAGCCACCGACGTCGTCGTAGGGAAAGCCGTAGGCCTTTCCCGCGATGCCGTGAGTATGCCAGTACTGCGCGTAGTAGTTCGCGGGCGCGGCTGAATAGAAGGTGCTGCTGGAGATCGTCGACCAGAAGTTTGCCTTCACCAGGGTGCCGTTCGCGTTGAAGGTGCCCGGATTCTGGGCCACATGCCTTTCCATCGCGGCACTGAGGTCCGGCTGCTGGTTGCTTACGAAATTGAGGAACGGTGACGGCTTCGGCACCTGCGTCTCGTCAATGTTATTCGCGGCCCACACCTGGTCGATATAGGCCTGGTAGTAGTTGGCTTGCGTGCCGTTGGGACCGAAGCCTGACGCGCCTGGCTCCGTGATGCGATACGGTGCGTACTGGAGAGTTCCGGAGAACTCCGCCGGAGTCTCTGCCTGGTATTTCATGAAGGTGATGGCACGATCCTCGAGGAAAGTGCCGTAGTCCTCGCCACGCTGCAGATCCGTTGGATTGGTGGCGCTGTCATTGCAGTGGAGACGGATCGCGGTCTTCAGGCCGAAGGCGTCCACACGGGTGGTGTCACCGTTGAAGTTCCAGGGCTGCGCCGCCGACGAGCGCCCGATGTTGAATTCTATGAAGTCGAAATAGCTCGTGTTTGACTGGCCGATGCTGGTCACGTCCGGGGCGATATAGAAATACATGCGGGCGGACTGGATGGCCGGCATGTCGTAGGTTGGGGCCTCGG
>JAQGOE010000253.1 GCA_028293725.1 Gammaproteobacteria bacterium
CGCGCAGGCGAGCATCGTCCTCGATCAGAAGAATGCGTGAATTCAGCATATACGAGTGGAATATGACCCTTTTCCTTATCGTGAGCACGAATTGTGGAGACAAGATGTGGAAACGGTGGAGCTGCGCTCCAAGTGCCCCTTCAGGGCGGGGCTCGATTGGTCGAAACAGTGCTCGAGGTAAACCGGCCTGCGCCTTGGGCGCCGTGCATCAACATCAACTCGAGCAGCACGCTGACGAGCACCCAAAACACCAGCTCGCACCGTCTTTCCTGTGTTCACCGCGCGTGTGCTGAGTTAATGGATCGCTGCGCTCGCGGTTTCCAAACCGCGACCGGCACGGCAAGCAGGATCAAGGTGAACACGATGCCGCCATACAGCGTCACTTGGGTGAGACTGTCGTGAAGCTGCGGCAGAAAGTGGCCCTGCTCTGCTGACTCGTGCGCCCATTTGCGCGCCGCTTCAAGCGCCGGCGCAACCCGCGTGAGTGCCAACACCATGGCGGCCGTGGTCAGGGCGACTTTTGCCCAGACCCAGCCCGGGACATTCTTGCCGTAGCGGAGAACCAGCATTCCGATGCCGCTCGCAATCGTCAGCCAGAAGCCGGGTGCCGTAAGGGTCAGCGCCAGTACTCCCATCAGGTCACGACCCTCCGCCAGAACCTGTAGGGAGCTGGCGCCCGTGACGTGCTCAATCGCAAAGTTCGCGAAGCGGACGCCGATGACTAAACTCAGCCCGATAAAGTGCAGGACGAGCAGAGTCTTGAATGCATGGCGCTTGATGCTGGTAGAGCTCATGGGGCAACCTCGGTGGGGCGGTAGAGGCCGCCCACTATCCTTGTTGCGGGTCGGGGAGTGCAGACCACGCCGGTGGTACGAATCGCGCTCCTTAGTTACCACCGGGGTGGCGGTGCGGCGGCGGGGGCTTCGGAGTAGGGTCTGCCTGAGTGACCTGGAGAGCCGATTTTGGACAAAGTTGTGGAAGCCTCGCTGCGCATTCTGTTGGTCGACGACCACCCGCCGGTGCGGTTTGGCACGCGGAGCTTGATCCTGCAAGCCTACCCGGCGGCAGAAATCGACGAAGCGGGCAACGCCGCGGATGCGCTGCAGCTGTTACGGCGCCGCGCTTTCGAGCTGGTGTTTCTGGATTTACGGCTTCCTGAGCGGGAGGGCGCGCCCGAGTTGCTGGAGGTCGGAAAGCAGACGTTGCAGCGGATTCGGGAGATGGATGGACCGCCGGTGGTGGTCATGACGGGCGAAGGCCGGGACCGGTCGCTGGTGGAGGAAATGATGGCACTGGGGGCTGCCACGTTTGTACCGAAGTCAGCGGCAGTGGAGCTGTCTCTGGAAGCGATCCGGCGTGCCCTGTCGGGGGGTGTCTGGTTACCGCCGGAGGTCATTGGCAAAGGCGGCGATTCGCCGCCCCGCTCCGCCGAGGCTTTGCGTGCGCCTCTGCCGGCCCCGATCACTCACGAGGATCTGGGTATCACTCGCCGGGAGTTTGATGTGTTGCGGCTGGCGCTCAACGGCCTCACACCCTTGAAAATCTCTTTGACGCTCGACATCAACCATGACAACGTGAAGCGCTACATGAGCCGCCTGTACGAGAAGTTCGGGACGGCCAATCAGTCTTCGCTGCATGCTCATTTCGCCAAGACGGGGCAGACGCTGGGGATACTGCGCACACTCCCGGAAGGTGGTGGTGCGGATCGCAGGAGGTAGGAATTACGGCTTACCTTCGCGCCGCCACGACGGCTGATTCCATCTCGCGCAGCAGGGGTAACGGGTTGCCCGTTTTGACCACGACGCGGGTATGGGGACGGCGCAAATCGACCGCGGGCTCGATTTCGGCCGAGAAAATCACAACTGGCACACTCTCCCAGTCGAATGTCGCGTCGACGAGTTGAATCACCTCGTTGGCGGTCTGACCGTCGCGCAAACGGAAATCACACACTATGAGGTTGGGTGCGCGATGTGGCATGCGGTCGAAGATGGCTTTCGCTTCGGCAACACACGTCGCGAAACGTACGTTGGTTTCAATGTCGTAGCCGGCTGCTCGGAGTACACCGGCAATGCTGGCCTGGACGGCTGAATTGTCCTCGACTATGACAACATAGAGGCGGTCAATGGTGAGGCCGACGGTGGCGAGGTCGGAACTGGGCTCCACGGGGTGGGTGAAGGCTGCGGGGGTCGCTGCGATCGGCACACTCATGGAGAATCGAGAGCCGCGGCCCTCGGTCGAGCTGTGCTCGAGGTAGTGGCCGGCGAGTTTGTCGCGGAAAAGTTTCACGATCGCCAGGCCCAGGCCGAGGCCCTTGACGTCGCCGACGCCGGCTTGCTCCAGGCGGACAAACTCCCCGAAGATGGCGTTTCGCTGGGCTTTGGGGATGCCGACACCGGTATCCCAGACGTCGATGCGCATGACGTTGCCGTGTTTGACGGTGCCGACCAACACCCCACCCCGGATCGTGTATTTGACGGCGTTTGAGACCAGGTTGGCGAGGATCCTCTCTATGGCGGTAGCGTCTGTCCAAAGAAAGACTTCGTTCTGGCGTCGCCTGATGATAAAGCGCAACCCCTTCTCGGCAGCCGCACCCGAGAACTTCATGGCGACGTTGTCCAATAGGGTGTTGATGGGTACGGGCGAGTAACTCGGCTCGTACTTTCCGAGCTTCACCAGGTCATACATGCCAGCAATCAGGCCGTCAAGCGCGCCCGTGCCGAGAGCGAGGGCATCGAGGTCAGTCTGCAGGGATTGGAAAGAGGGATTGGCATGGATCTTCTGTCTCAGGGTCAACAGGGCGCTGCCCATGACATGCAATGATTGGTTTGCATCGTGGTGCAATCCGCGGATCAGGAGCTCGCGTTGGGCGTAAAGGGTGCTGAGCTGATCGTTGAGGCGTTGCTTCTCGCTCGAGGCAATGAAAGCTTCTGTGGCAGCGCGCTCGGCGCGGATCCGTTGCTCTTGCTCTTCGGCTGCCGCTCGCCGCGCCTCCTGGGCTTGGGCGGCAGCCTCGAGTCGCTTGGAGAACAAGCCTCGGTCACGCTCTTCCATACCCCAACTGGTATAGAGCGCCATGGCGAGTGTGAAGCCTGTCGAGAACACCATCCGGAACGATGCCGCAGGGCCGAACTGCATCAGCGCCAGCACGTCAATGGCGGCTATGGACGTGGCAGTCAGCACCAACGCATGCCGGAACGGGATGCGCAGGAAAATGACCGAGGTGATGATCAGAATGAGCATCAGGACGTTGGTGTCGTCGAGTTGTGGCGATCCGTCGGCCACTCTCAGGCCGACCTTCACGAAATAGACTGCATAGAAGCAGTCCAGCACCCAGTGGTAGTACTTCCTTGCCCAGTCCTTGCGGAGCCAGAAGACGATCGGTGGAACCCAGTACAACAGTACCCCGCTCGTGACGGCTTGCAGGAGCGGCTCGCGTGGGCTCGCGCCGAGGGTCTGTTGGTAGGCGATGACCAGGGTTCTAACAATGGCAAGTGTCCAGGTCGCTACCAGGACGAAGCCGAATGAGTGCGAGCGGAACTCTCGAACGAAGGCGTCCTCGTCGCTGACTGGCCGGTTGTACCAGAGGCGGCGCAGGAATGACTGGCCGGGGGAGCGCTGTTGCTCGCTGTCCGTCGTCGTCGACATGTTCGCCGCGCCCACCTCGACCACCAGGCAATCCCCTTCAATTATTTCCCGACCAACTCTTCATAAATTTCGCTGACGAACCGGTCGGCGCTCGTTCCCAACCCGGCCGGTAGTGGAGTCTGCCCTCCGGGCACACTCGCATCATAGGGGGCGGTCACCTTGGCGGACAGGATATCCTGGCGGGTCTTGCCGTCGTGGATCATCTGTTGAACGGTCTTTTGGACGCTCACGATCATATCCCGGTAGGGCGGCAAGTCCGCCCGAGTGATGACTGTGCCGTGTCCGGGAACGAGCTTCGTGTCGGGGCCGGCAAGTTCGCGGAGCTTGTCGAGTGCTTGGAGGACACCGGCGAAAGACCCGCCATGGGCCGAATCGATGAACGGATAGCCGTAGTTGCGGTAGAAGTCACCGATCATGATGACGTTGGCATTTTCGAATTTCACGATGGTATCGCCGTTGGTATGGGCCGGTGGCAAGGCGATCACGTCAACAGTCTCACCGTTCAGGCGAAACTTGAGCTGCGCGCCCAATCCGTAGGTCAGAACGGGCAACCGCGCTGGGTCTGTCTGCCCAGCCGCGCTGCCGATCGCCGCGGCGATTGCAGGTGGCAGCGGTAGCGATAGCGTCTGCCAGACCTCTTCTCTTGCGAGAACTAAGGCTCCGAGTTTCGCGAAGTTGGGATTGCCGCCGGTATGGTCGGGGTGTGAGTGTGTATCGACCAGGAAGCGAATGGGTGCGGCGCTGAGCTTGCGGATGGCGGCCACGACCTTGTCGCTCAGAGGCGCGTAGGTGGCGTCGACCATGAAGACGCCCTCCGGTCCCACGAGGACGCCGATTCTGCCACCGGCGCCCTCCAGATGGCCCGGGTCTACCCCGGGTGAGCCGGTCAAGGTGTAGAAGTGAGGCGCGAGTTGCTGGGTCAGGAGCTCGGTTTTGGGGAAATTGATCCCCTGCGCTCGAGCGAGTGCGGCTGTGAGGAGGAGGACTGCGGCCAGTGCAAGCTGGTTGGGTTGTGTGATTTTCATGGCGGGATTGTGCTTTATTTGGAGAGGCCGGGGAAAACCACTGCGGTGGTAGCTGCGGAGCTGAAATGCACGGAGAAGGCGAAAAAATCGTGCGGCACGCCGAAGAGGAGGCCCGGGCTGGACAGAGCGAGGTTGATCTCGGTGAAATCCTTGGAGCGCAAGGGTGCTTCATCGGGAAGAACCCAAATGGAGTTTGGCCGC
>JAQGOE010000341.1 GCA_028293725.1 Gammaproteobacteria bacterium
CGTTCAGCTGCGCATAGGTGAGCTGCTGCCCTTCGTATACCAGCGCCACCGCCTCCGGCGTGCGCTCCACCTGCTCCTCGAACAACTCGTGGATGCACTTCTCCCGCGGATACTCCGCCGCCGTCGCATTCCACTCCACCAATAGCTGATGCCGCTCCTGCTCATCCAACAGCGGAACTCGCTCTACGCTCTGCCCCGCATCCGCCACCATTTCGCTCAACACCCGCACGTAGTGCCGCGTCATCCGCTCAGCCGTAGCATCTTCCAGACGCTCCCGGTTGTAGTCCCACACGATGCAAATACCGTCCTGGTCCGCATCCGCGTCAATCAGCCTTCGCGATTTGTCGCGCGGAATGACAATGATATTCACGTCAAACTTGGCTTCCCCAGTCGCTAGCGCCTCCCTAACTGACAACTCCAATCCCGGCATCGCCACGCCGGAAAAGCGCGAATCATGAAAGCTAAACATGCACTGAAAGAACGGATGGACGCCAAAGAGCCGCTCAGGATTGACGCTCTCGACGATTTTCTCGAAGGGAAATTCCTGGTGCTCCGAGGCTTCGAGCACCACATCCTTGGCTCGCGCGAGCAACTCGGCGATGGTCGGCGCGCCTGAAGTGTCGCAGCGCAGAACCACCGTGTTGACGAACATCCCCAGAACTCCTTCGCTATGTGGATGCCTGCGATTCGCGATCCCCGTGCCGATGGGAACATCCGTCTGACCGCTATAGCGGCCGAGCAATATGGCGAAAGCGGTCAGCATCGATACATAGAGAGTCGTACCTCGAGTGGCGCTGAATGCGCGCAGCTTGCGGGACAACCCGAGCGGCAGGTCGAAACGTATCGGAGCCGATTTCGGCTCACCCGCCTCCAGGGGACCTTGCCGGATGGGCAGCGACAAGGTTGCAGGGCAATTCTCGAGCTGGCGCCTCCAGTATTCCAGTTGCCGTAGCGCGCCGGCGGTCTGCATCCACCGGCCCTCCCAGGCCGCGAAATCGGCGTACTGAAAATTTGGCGCGGCGAACTCTTCGAGCGAGCCACGCTCGCTTACACGACGACGATATGCCCGCGTCAACTCGGAAACGATGATATTGAACGAGTACCCGTCATGCACGAGGTGGTGCTCGACGTGAATCAGCACATGCGACCGCGGCGCCAGCCGCACGAGATCCCAGCAGATGAGCGGCAGGCGGCCGAGCTCGAATTTGTGCCTGGCCCTGTTTGCGATCAGCTCTTGTAGCCGGGCGTCCCGGCGTTGCGGTTCCAAGTCCGCAAAGTCATGGAGCGGTACATCCTGATACTGAAATGGATGAATGACCTGGACTAGCTCGTCTGAGGTTTCTTCGAAGGTGGTGCGAAGTATTTCGTGCCTGCGTATCAAGTCGTTGAAACTATCCCGGAGCGCGGCCACCTCCAGGGCTCCTTCAAGCGCAATCGTAGCCTGCGAGTTGTAAGCTAACGTGTCGGGGTCCAGTTGACACATGAACCAGATACGACGCTGGGAGTGCGACAGAGAAATCAGAGCGGGCCGGTCGCCCCACGGCAAGTCCCGCTCAGCGTCGGCGGAAAAGACATTTCCGGCGACGGACTCGGCGAAATTCGCGATCGTCTGACAGTAATAGAGATCGCGCATCGAGACGTTCACGCCGAGTACGCCGCGAATTCGAGCAACCGCCTCCGTGGCCAGCAAGGAATTCCCGCCCAGCTCGAAGAAGTTATCGTGCCGACCCACCCGCTCGAGCTTCAGCACTTCCGACCACACCTGCGCCAGCTGCCGCTCGATCTCTCCTCGCGGCTCCTCGTACTCGCGCACCGCGTATGCCTCCGCCTCCGGTGCGGGGAGTGCCTTGCGATCCAACTTGCCGTTCGCCGTCAGCGGCCATGACTTCAACCGCACATACGCCGCCGGCACCATGTACTCCGGCAGGCCTGTCATCATATGCGCTCGCAGCACCCGAGCCGCCTCTGTAGGTGTCGAGCTCTCCGTCGTTGACACGGTGTAGTACGCCACCAGGCGTTTGTCCCCGGGACTGTCCTCGCGCGCCAGGACCACCGCTTCCTGTACCCCCGCACACTCGCGCAGCCGCGCCTCGATCTCGCCCAACTCGATCCGGTATCCCCGGATCTTTACCTGTTCATCATTGCGCCCTACGAACTCGATCAGCCCGTCTGCCCGCCATCGGCCCTGATCGCCCGTGCGGTACATCCGCTGCCCGGGTTGAACGCAGAATGAATCCTCCACAAAGCGCTCGGCGGTCAAATCCTCGCGATTGAGGTATCCCCGGGCAACACCCGCCCCACCGATGTAGATCTCTCCAACGACTCCGATCGGCACAGGTTGCCGATCTCGATCGAGGATGTAGATACTGGTGTTCGGGATGGGTCGTCCGATGGGCACAGTTGCAAGTCGGTCCGCGCTCCGACACTCGAAGACGGTCGCCCAGACTGTGCCCTCCGTGGGCCCGTACTCGTTGAAAACGACCGCATCCGGAATGAGACGGGCGCTGTCGCTAATCAACGTGGGCGGACACGTCTCCCCAGCTACGATGACGCGGCGTAGGGTTCGGTTCCGCGCGCACACCTCGGGGAGCGCCAGAACGGCCCTGTAGAGAGATGGAACACAAAGCAGGTCCGTCGCCTCGAGGCGGGAGAGGTCTCCGGCCAACCGCTGCGGATCGCGAACACTGTCTTGTGTCGCGATGAGCAACGTGCCGCCACCTATCAGAGTTCCAAAAATGCCTGCCACGGAGCTATCAAAGCCGAGGGGCGAAAGAAGCATAAATCGTCCCGGCGAACCGTAGACAACTCTCCGAGCGTCGGTTGAGTGCACCAGATTTCGATGCTCGACCATCACCCCTTTAGGCATGCCGGTGGAGCCTGACGTATAGATGACATAGGCCAAGTGAGTCGGCCGCAGTCCCACGCTCTGAGGATCCGGGTTGCTCTCGAGGTGGGCCAACCCGGCGGACGAGTGCGTCTCCAGATCGATCACGGGCACTCGATCACTCAGCTGCGACAACCACTCCCCGTGAGTGCCCCGCGCCTCCGGCACGTAGGTCAACACCACCTGGGGGGCACTGTCCTG
>JAQGOE010000062.1 GCA_028293725.1 Gammaproteobacteria bacterium
AGTCGACCAATGGGCCGCAGAGCCCCAATTGACGGGTAGCAGGTTGTTTCAGGAGGGGGCATGAGTCAGAAGAGTAGTTCACTGGCGCGGACGCCGTTGTGTGGCGCGGTTGCCGTGCTGACCGTAACGGCTGGCTGCTTCGCATCGAGCGCACAGGTCGCCTGGGGGCAGACCGCCGCAGGGCCCGGGCCCATCACCGACGCTCAGTCAATACCAGCAACCGGAGGGCCGGCTCCAGCCGACGAGCGGAGCATCACGCTCGACGAGATCGTCGTTACGGCGCGGCGACGTGCGGAGTCCTTACAGCAGGTGCCCATTGCGATTACCGCAATTGATCAAGATTCGTTGCAACGGCAGGGTGTCAGCACGCTCACCGACCTGCAGCAACTGGTGCCGTCCGCCTACGTCAGCGGGTACGCGCACGGCAGCAGTCAGCAATTCTTCTCCATCCGCGGGCAAAGCGAATCCGGGCTCAACACTGGCGGGGGTGCCGGGGGCGGCCCCGCCGTGGTGGGTTATTTCTCGGAAGTCCCCGTGCCCATGTCGGGTCCCGGACTCTATTACGACCTTCAGTCGGTGCAGGTACTGAAGGGCCCCCAGGGAACCTTGTTTGGCCGCAACACCACCGGTGGTGCGGTTCTGTTTGAGCCGCGCCGTCCCGATCTTGAAAACGTGGCGGGCTATGGCCAGTTGTTGGGCGGGGACTACTCCCGGGCGCAGGGTGAGGGAGCGCTCAACATTCCCGTCATCGAAGGCCGGTTGGCGCTCCGGATTGCGGGGCAGGCGGAATCCCAGCAAGGGTATACCCGGGACGTCAACACCGGTGTCTATTACGACAATCGCCATTTCCAGGCGGCCCGCATCGGCATCCTGTTTCAGCCCAACGAGGTCTTCGAAGACTATTTCATCGGCAATTATGTCGGTGTCGACGAGCATGGGCCGGGCGGCGAGCTGATTGCGGCCAATCCTGCCACTTCTGCCGCCGGAACCGCGATCCTGAACTACCTCGCCGCGCAGCAGGCCAGGGGCGTCCGCGCCACCGCGCTGGACACTCCCGAGTTGGATCGAGCCGTTTTCTTCAATCTCATCAACAAGACCTCGATCCGTTTCGGTAACGACCTTACGCTCAGGAACATATTCAGCTACTCGGGCCAGAGAATCCGACGGCAGGACGATGAGGATGGGACGACGCTGCCGCTGCTCGATTCGTTGGGCCCGGCGCCGGGAACCTGGCAAGTCGACACGACCACGACCACCGATGAGCTGCAACTGCAGGGGAATTCGTTCGCTGGGGCATTCAATTGGCAGGCCGGCGTCTATTATGAGGACGATCGCACCCCCGACCCTGGCAACCAAACGTACACCCAGCAACTCGTGCTCTTGCCCTTGTACTTCAACACCGTAAATACCGACCTCGGCGGTACCACGACGGGACTCTACGGCCAGGGCACCTATAAGCTCAATGAGGTGCTCGAAGGCCTGAGTTTCACGGCAGGTTACCGCTATACCTGGGATCGCTTGCACGAAGGCTACAGCCAGTCGCTCGGATCCGCGCGTACGCCGGCCCCGGGCGATTTTTGCCTGTCGATTGCCGGGGGAGCGCTCTTTCCCAATTGCTCAGTGTATGCGGCCGCGAAGCACAGCGGAGATTCCTACACGCTCGGATTTGACTACCAGGCCAGTAACACCGTTCTGCTTTACCTGGTCTCGCGGCAAGGCTACAAGAGCGGGGGTTTCAACATCGTTGCCGCGACCGTCGGCGATATTGCCAGTCCCGCTTTCTCCTACAAACCCGAAACCGTGCGCGACGTGGAGCTGGGTATCAAGACCGATTGGTCCGTCGGCGACATTCGCGGGCGCACCAACGTGGCGCTGTACAATAGTTGGTACCTGAATGCACAGGTCAACACGAGCGAGCTCATTGACAATGAGCAGGAAGCGGTTACGCAAAACGCTGCGCGCGCTACCATCCGTGGACTCGAAGTGGAAAATACGTTACAGCCGACGAGCTATACGGAACTGACGCTGAACTACTCCCACATGGATGCGTCCTATACTCGCTACGTTACGCCCCTCGGGCAGGATTTGAGTAGTCTGCCGTACGCCTACGCGCCGAAAAACAAGGGGAGCGTGAGTGCGCGTGTACGCTTGCCTGTGTCTGCAACCCTGGGAGAGGTTTGGTTGGGTGGAAACTTCACCTATCAGGACCGCGTGTTCGCCGGGTTTTCGGCCGTAACACCCGGAAGCTACCTGCCGTCGTACGGACTTGTGGGGTTGCGTGCGGATTGGGGAGCGATCCGGCGCACGGGCCTGAGCACATCGATCTTCGTGACGAATCTCACCAACAAAAATTATCGGATCGCCAACGAGGATCTCTACACGACGATTGGTACCTCCACGACAGTTTACGGCGAGCCGCGTATGTATGGCGCGACTTTGAAGTACCAATTTTAGGATGGCCGGTCTTCGTCAAGGGAGCGCCGCATTGGCGTCCGTCCGGGCTAGTCGCGCGGAGACATTGGCTGATTCTTCGGGCATCAGGTCGATCTGGCCGATTGTCGTGCTGGCGCTGTGTCATGCGCAGGCCATTGCGAGCTTTCAAATACTCAACATCCTGATCGAGCCGATCAAGACCAGTCTTGCGATCTCAGACACGCAGTACAGCCTGTTGCAGGGGCTTGCCGTGGCGATCTTCGCCGCCGTGCTCGGCATTCCAGCGGCGCGTTGGGCTGACAGACGAAGCCGTCGCAACGTCATCTTCGTGGGCGCGTGCGGCTGGTCGCTGGCGACCCTCGGCTGTGCCTTCGTAACGAACTTCGAGCAGCTGTTCGCAGCGCGAATATTGATGGGGATTGGCGAAGTGTTCCTGTTTCCCGCCGCGCTGTCCCTGATCGCCGATCTCGTGCCGCGCGCGCGGCTGTCGAGCGCGGTCGCTGTTTTCGGCAGCGGTGGACCGGTTGGGTCTGCGGCCGCTCTTTTCGGCGGCAGTTGGATTCTGGTCCACCAGGCTCTCCTGGCAGTCAGGTTGCCGGCTTTGTCGGGGCTGGAAGGATGGCGGGCGGCGTTTCTCTTGTGTGGGTTGTCGGGACTCGTCACGGCGGTGCTGTTGCTTACGGTGCACGAGCCCCGGCGAGGTGACTCGCCAATGCTGGCGGCCAGTTCATTCGCGGCCGTGCTTGCCTGGATCCTTGCCCACTGGCGCGGCTATTTGTTCGTCAGCGGCGGGATGTTGTGTCTGGCCCTTTGCGCGTTCGCAACCGCCGCTTGGGGTCCCACCGTCTTGACGCGAACCCTCCATGTATCCTTGGAAGGCGCTGGCCGGATGACAGCCGGCGCCGCACTGTTGGGCGGTGTGGTACTGGCCTACGCTTCCGGACTTCTGGTTGATTCACTAAACCGCAGGGGGCGCTCGGACGGAGTGCTGCTCGTCGGCATGCTCCTCGGCGCGGGACTGGCTGGGCTGGCAGCTCTGGCGGCCATGTCAACCGCGAATGGTGTCGCCGTCGCTGCGTGGGTTGGGCTATACGCCTTGCTCGGCATACCGACGGTGTTGGCCGGAACCGCTCTGCCAATGATGACCCCGGGGCCCATGCGGGCTCAGGTCGTGGCAGTGCATCTGTTGCTGATGAATGTGCTCGCCCTGTCTCTCGGGCCTCTCCTCGTGGCTGTCATGACCGATTGGGTCTTCCGTCGACCGATGTCAGTCGGTGACTCCCTGGCGCTCATCGATTGCGGCGCGGCTGGTTTGGCGGCGTGCCTGTTTCTGCTGGGGCGTCGCAGATTCCAGGTGGGTTGTCTGGCCGCCTGATGTCGCGCGCTCCATTGCCGTCGCCGGCCGAGCTCTTTGGCGAGCTGCTCCACGAAGTCCAGATGAGGCGCCTTTTCCCGGATGGGAAGTACTTCGTCGATATGGAGCCGCGCCTGCCCCCGGCGCAGATCATGTCCCGTTTCCATCGCCTCTGCTTGCGTGACGACCGGACGCTTGCCACATTCGTCGCAGAGCATTTCGATCCGCCCGCCCATACTGCGGCTGGGGCTCACGAAAGCACTCCATCCGATACGCTCCTCATGCACATCAGTGCGTCGTGGGATCGTCTGTTGCGCCAGCCGCAAACCGGTTCGAGTTTTTCTTCGGCGTTGTCCTTGAGCACGCCGTACCTGGTGCCGGGAGGTCGTTTTCGCGAGTTCTACTATTGGGACTCGTTCTTTACGCTGCTCGGCCTCAGGGTCGATGCAAGGGACGACCTCGTTGAGGCGACAATAGAGAATTGCACATCCCTGATCGAGCGTTTCGGTTTTGTCCCCAATGGCTCCAGGACCTACTACCTGGGGCGATCTCAGCCACCGGTCTATCACCTCATGCTCGATCGATCCCGTGCGGGTGAAGGCGCCACCGGTGAGCGCAGATTGGATGCATTACTGACCGAACACTCGTTCTGGATGGCGGGCGCAGGGTCACTTCGGCCCTGCGATGCGGTCCGCCGTGTTGTATGCATGCCGGACGGCTCCATTCTCAATCGCTACTGGGACGAGTCCGAGCGGCCTCGTGACGAGTCGTACGCCGAGGATGTCATCACCGCGCGTCATAGCGGACGGCATGCCCCAACAGTGTTTCGTAACCTGCGGGCAGCCGCCGAAAGCGGCTGGGATTTCTCTTCCCGTTGGTACGGTAACGGCGCGGGCCTGGGCTCGACACGCACCTTGGAAATTGTCCCGATCGACCTGAATTGTCTGTTGTTTGGCCTGGAACAGGCGGTGGCACGCCGAGCAGCTGGATTGGGCGCGTGCAGCCTTGCGCTCCATTTCGAGAGCCTCGCGCGGAGTCGCCGGCGCGCGATCCAGACGTACTGTTGGAGCAGCAGGGAGCAGCGGTTCGGAGATTGCCTGTGGTCGACCGGCGACATGACATCGTCGATCAATGCTGCCGCGCTATTCCCGTTGTTCACGGCGATCGCCTCTGAGCAACAGGCGAACGCGATGGCCGCGCTGGTGCGACGGGAGCTGCTGGCGCCGGGCGGTATTCGCACGACCGCCATCCTATCGGGCGAGCAATGGGATCTGCCTAACGGATGGGCTCCATTGCAATGGATTGCCGCCATGGGTTTGATTCGTTACGGACATGTCGAGCTCGGACGCACGATTGCCGCCCGCTGGACTTCGACGGTAAGGCGGGACTATGAGGATCTCGGGCTGCTGTTCGAAAAGTACGATGTGGAATGCCAAGTGCCGGGACGTGGGGGCGAGTACCCGGTACAGATAGGCTTCGGCTGGACGAATGGCGTCATGCGGGCCTTTCTTGCCGATCCGGTATTGTCAGGTTCGCCCGGTCCTGCCGTGCAGACGCGTGCGCACCGGATCTACACCGCGACATAACGATCAGGCCCTTCCGGTTCGGGGACCGGTGATCAACCACACGATGAAACCGAGTACGGGCAGTAAGATCACCAGCACTGTCCAGAGAACCTTACGCTCGGTCGAAGCATTACTCTGGAAGATGTTGACGATAGCCCAGATATCGGCGACGAGGACGAGGATGCCCCATAGGCTGTTATGGCCGTAGTACATAAAAAGCCCCTTTAACGAGTCGTAGTGACCCTGATGGAAGTTTTCCTGGCGCGGGACGCGGAGATTGGCCTTAGCTCATTGCTTTGGCAAGCTCTGTACGAACTCCTCAATCCTTCTGCTTCACTGCACTCGGCTTGACGAGGTGCCGGTTAACGAGGAAGGCAACAGCCGTTGCCGGCAGCTCCCGTATACTGGTAACTCTCGCCCCGAGGTTCCCTTGCCCACCATTCTCGACGTCGCGGCCGCAGCCGAAGTGTCCACTGCCACAGTCTCCCGGGTTCTGAGTAACCCGGAAAAAGTGACAGAAGCAACGAGGCGACGTGTGCTCGAGGCGGTCCGGCAACTGGGGTACTCACCGAATGCCGCCGCCAAAAGCCTGCGCACACTGAGCACCCGCAAGCTTCTGGTCACCGTGCCTGACATCGCCAATCCATTCTTCTCTCTGATCATCCAGGGAATCGAAGAGGCGGCACTGCGCGAAGGCTACGCGGTTGTTCTCGGTGATACCCACCACGACCCCGCCCGGGAGGAGAGGTACGGTGAAATGCTGTTGCGCCGGGAAGCAGACGGCCTGATATTCCTCGGCCATAGTCTGAGCAAGTCCGCACGAGCGCTGATGCAACAGCGCCGCAAAGGTCGTCTGGCGCCGATCGTCAACGGCTGCGAATACAGCCCCGATCTCGGAGTTCCGAGCGCGCATGTTGATAACTCAGCGGCCGCCCGCGAGGCCATGGAGCATTTATATGGCCTGGGGCACCGCTACATCGGCGTGATCACCGGTCCGCTGGTCAGCCCCCTGACCAGAGATCGCCTGCGTGGCGTCAAGGAATGCGCGCGGAAGTATGGACACGAGCGCCGGTTGGAGGTGGTGGACGGGGATTTCTCGATTGAGTCGGGTATTGCCGGTGCCGCGCGATTACTTGCGCAAAGGCCTGCGCCGACCGCCATATTCTGTTTCAACGACGAGATGGCGATAGGCGTGCTCGACTACGCTCATCGCCT
>JAQGOE010000077.1 GCA_028293725.1 Gammaproteobacteria bacterium
CTTACGCGCGGTGTTTGACGAGCGACGCCTCGCTTCCTGGCGATTGCTTCGGAAGAAGTGACTATGCCGCGTGCGAGGAGGCCATGTCCGCCTTCGTTCTCGCTCGCGAACACGAAAATAGTGTCACCGGCGGCGATCTTTTTTCCGCCATACATCGTTTTCTGTGCGGTGAACGCAAAGGTCTTCGCTCGCGGATCGCGAACCTCGGCTTTGATCGCAAATGCCATGTTGCTTTCCCGTAATGTGCCGAGCGGCGGTCACGCTCTCAATCGCCGCGTGGAGTTGATTTACCTATAGGGTACAATGAATTCAGGCACTTAGATCAATCGGGGTTTTCGCATGACCGTAAACGCGCTGAAATTGCTCTCCTCGATGGCGACCCGCGAGCTGCTGAATGAGCTGGTCGCGCAGTACGAGCGTTCCTCGGGACAGCGGGTGACCACAGAAGCAGCGGGCGGCGTCGATGTCGCAAAGCGCGTGCGGGCAGGGGAGGCGGTGGACGTAGTGGTGCTGTCGAGCACTGCGATCGACAGCCTGATCGCAGCGGGTAGCCTGCTACCCGATAGCCGAATCGATCTTGTGAAGTCTGGCGTCGCGATCGCCGTGCGCGCCGGCGTACCGCAGCCTGATGTAGCCTCCGAGGAGGCGGTGAAGCGCGCAGTGTTGAACGCGAAGACACTCAGCTATTCCACCGGCCCGAGCGGTGTTTATCTCGAAAAGCTGTTCGAGCGCTGGGGGATTCTGGAAGATATCCGCGGCCGGATCGTCGTGCCGCCGCCCGGTAAGCCGGTCGGCTCGCTCGTGGCGGACGGCACCGTTGAGCTCGGTTTTCAACAGTTGAGCGAGCTCATGACATTGCCCGGAATCAAAGTCATCGGGCCGCTGCCGCCCGAGATTCAGACTATTACCTTATTCTCGGGCGGGGTGTCGCCCGGCTGCAGCCGGCCCGAGTTGGGTCGCGCTCTGCTGGAGTACATGGCGTCGCCGTCGACGGCGTCTGTCAAACAGAAATTCGGAATGGAACCCGCGTAAGGCGCTGAAGCGCCCCTCCTCCGCGAGCACTCGCGGAGAATCAACTCTCCGCGCACTCAGCTGGTGGCGGAAGCGTGGCAATGGCCCGTTGCCACTGGCGTGCTCGTGGCTCGCGGCCTCGATGTGCTTGCGGCCTGCGGTCTGCCACCTCACTGTGCAATGTTGCTTTCCCTGAGTCAGGGTGGTGCAAAGCCCTCCGCAGCCCAGTCTTTCTTGGTGCATTTTCGCTCCAAAGCGTACTCCCTGCCCGACAAACGTCCGAGCCCGCGCGCTGCGTGTGAATCGAAGTTGACCACGCCGGGAACAGGTGGTATTCGTACGCAAAATAGTTTACTAGCATGCAAACGGGGTGATTGTCAGAAAAAGACCTGCTGGAGCGCGCCAGGACCTGCGCGCCCGATTGCAGCGAACGTGTTGGAAGGGGGGTTCGCTCAAACGCTGGAAAAAGAGCTACCCGGGCCCGGTGGAGCGCTTGCGCGCGCGCCGTCGGATTCCGGCTATTTCGGCCAAACAGTTTTCGGAGCGAACCTGCACATGAACAAACGGCCCCCCTTGGAATACAAAACTCACGGATATGCGTCGTCATTACCGGTCAGGATCCCGCGGCGCCATCCCGGCGTGGATGTAGCGGTGGCGACCTGCATTCTCGCCGCCAGGATGGCGTCTGCCGCCGACGCGTCCGGAGCATCTGCCGGGGATAGAACCGCCGGCGTGGAGATCCAGGAAGTCACGGTGACCGCCAACCGGCGGGTCGAGAACGCCCAAGATGTACCGATTTCAATACAAGCACTTACGGGCGAAGCCCTGCAGCAACTCAGCATCGCGAACTTCGATGACGCCGTGAAGTATCTGCCCAACGTTACGTTGGCTGGCGGCGGCCCCGGGCAGAGCAATATCTACATGCGCGGCCTGAGCGTCGGTCCGGGTACTATCCAGGGCTCGGGCGCGGTCGGAGATTTTCCGAACGTGGCCGTCTATCTCGATGATCAGTCGGCCCAGTTACCCAATCGCAATCTGGACATCTATGCGGCCGACCTGGAGCGCATCGAAGTGCTGGAGGGCCCACAAGGCACACTGTTCGGCGCGGGGGCGGAAGCGGGCGTGGTTCGCTACATCACTAACAAGCCGAAACTGAATCTCACCGAAGGCAACGTAAACGCCGGTTATGCCTACACCGCGCACGGGTCTCATAGCTCCAACGCGGACGCGATGATCAACTTACCGCTCATCAGCGATACGCTGGCGTTCCGTGCGGCCATCTACAGCGACACCCGTGGCGGCTACATCGACAATGTCCCCGGAACCTTCGTGCGGCAGAGCAGCGACCTCGGCATTCACTACGCGGCTTATGCTAACAACATGCCCGGCCCGGCGACGCCGCTGAACTCGGTGAACAACAACAACCTGGTCGGCAAGGACATAAACCCGGTCACCTACCAGGGCATCAGGGCCAGCGCGCTGTGGCAGATCAGCGAGGACTGGGATGCCCTGCTGGTGCAGTCTTACCAGGACATGGATGCCCAGGGAGTGTTCTACGAGACGCCACAGGCCTCCGGCACCGGGCAGAATCTGCCGGATCTGTCGGTGCAGCTCTACAACCCGTCCTATGACAAGGACCGGTTCGAGAACACGGCGATCACCATCAACGGCAAGATCGGCGTCATGAAGTTGGTATACAGCGGCGCTTACCTGGTGCGAAACGTCGATCAGGTACAGGATTACACCGCCTACGCGCGAGGAACCTACGCCGATTACTATCAGTGTATTCCCCCGTCCGGCACGACTGCCGCGCAGTGCTATTCGCCCAGCACGACCTGGCACGATCATGAGCGCGACATCCATCAGAGCCACGAGCTCAGGCTTGCCACGCCCGAGGACTGGCGCCTGCGCGGCGTCGGGGGCGTTTTCTGGGAAAATTATCTGATTCACGAGCAGACGGACTGGCAGTACAAAACGGCTCCCGGTTTCACGAACGTCGCACCACCCGCGGGTGCCTACGCGAATGACCCCAGCATCCGCAATGACAATGTCTCCTTCTTCGACGACGTGTTGCGCGGTTACAAGCAGCGGGCGGTGTTCGCGTCTCTCGACTTCGACATCATTCCCAAGGTACTGACGATTACCGCCGGAACACGTTTCTACCGGTTCGATGACACCGAAGTAGGCAGCGCGGCCGGCAGCTTCGGCTGTTACGAAGCCGGACCGCCGCCTTGCACCACGAACGGCGCGCTGAACCTGAATGCCGAAGGGTTGCGCACCACTTATACCGGCGTCCGCAGCCGCGGCAACCTGACCTGGAAGGTCACGCCCGACGCCATGGTGTATTACACCTGGTCGCAGGGATTCCGTCCCGGAGGCTTCAATCGAAGCTCGCACTTCTCGGAGTCGCTGAACTACGCCTCGCCGCTCGCGTTCGCCCCGGACACCCTCACCAACAACGAGTTCGGCTGGAAGACCGAATGGCTCGACCATCGTGTCCAGTTCAACTCGGCGATCTACCAGGAGGATTGGAAGAACGTGCAGGACACCTTCTTCGATCCGCAGTACGCGCTGGGTAATCTCGCCTTCGAGACCAACGGCCCCAATTACCGGGTACGAGGCGTGGAGACCCAGATCGTCGCGCGTATCTTGAGCGGGCTCACCGTGACGGGTGCGGCCTCCTGGAACAGCAGTGACCAGACCAACTCGCCGTACCTCAAGGATGTTGCGGGGCAGCCGATCACCTCGATTCCCAATCCTTACGGAACACCCGGCAGCACGTTAGCCGAGTCGCCGCCGTTCCAGGGCAATCTACGGGTGCGCTACGAGCTCGACTGGGGCGACTATCATCCGTTCGTCCAGGTTGGCGGCCAGCACCAGGCGCACTCCCATTCCGCGACCGGCTACGTCCAGAACTACGACCAGGCGGCCTATTCGACCTATGATGCCTTTGCGGGCGTCTCCAGGGACGACTGGACCGCCCAGTTGTACTGCGAGAACCTGACCGATACCCGGGCCGATATGTTTACGAGTAACTCCCAACAGGTGAAGGCCATCACGGTGAACCGGCCCCGCACCGCAGGCCTCAAGTTCAGTTATAAGTTTGGCGGCCGGTGATGCCGCTCATCCCTCCAGCTTTGGCATAACGGATTAAAAATATGGCAATTGTCTCGCGATGTTCGCGCTTGCTCGTAGCCGGTGCCCTCACCCTGGTGGCTGCCGGCTGGGCGGGTCAGTCCGTGCAAGCGGCCTCGGCCTATGCCTACACGCCGATCACTCCCACCCTGACCGAAAAGACCATCGCCCTGACGGGCCACGATCTCACGATCGAGCAGATCGTGCAGGTCGCGCGCTACGGTGCGAAGGTGGAGCTGAGCCCGGCCGCGCGCCAACGGGAAGCGGATAACTACGGCCTGCTGCTGGAGGCCGCGGCGGAAGGGATCGCCGTTTATTGGTTCAATCGCGGGGCCGGCGATCAACGCGAGACCGTCATGTTCGAGGGCGACCCGACGTCTGCGGTGAACAAGCCGAAGATCGAGCAGATGCAGATGCGGCGTTTCCGTTGGGGCGCCTCCGCCGGTTTCGGTCCCGAGGTGGCCGACGAGGAAGTCGTGCGCGCCATGATGGTCGTGCGTGCGAACGCGATGACCTTCAATGCCCCGAGCCCACAGGTCGCGCAGATGCTGCTCGATCTTCTGAATAAGCGCGTTACGCCGGTCGTGCAGTCGCGTGGCACGCTCGGCGAAGGCGATCTGGCACAACTGTCCAACATCGGCGGTGCAATGGTTGGTGTCGGCGATGTCTACTACCAGGGTGCGCGGATGCCCGCCGCCAAGGCGCTGGCACAGGCAGGATTGAAGCCGATTCAGCCGTTTGCCGCCGATGACAACGCACTCACGAGCAGCGATGCCTACGCGACGGGACAGGCGGCGCTGGCCGTGAACGATGCCCGACACGCGCTCGAATGGGCGGATCTCGTCTATTCGATGGATCTGAACGGCATGAATAGCAGCATCACGCCGCTCAGTGTCGTCGTGCAGTGCGATCGGCCGAGTACCTGGTTGAACTGGGATGCCGCCCGCGTGCTCGACATGATCAAGGGCAGTTATCTATTCGATGCCGACGCGGCGCGCATCATCCAGGATCCGGAGAGCTTGCGCGCGTCGTCCATCCGCCAGGCGTCCGCCTGGGAAGAGTGGGCCGCGCTGAAAGACGCGGTGGTATTCCAAGTCAACTCGTCGGATCACAATCCGGCGGTGCACGTTGGCCTGGGCCCCAAAGACTCGTGGGATCTCGCTTCCGCGCAGATGATGAAGTTCTACATCAAGGGTGGCCCGCTCAGCCATGGCCAGCATGGCTACATCGTCTCGAACGCCAACTGGGACCCCTATCCGATGGCCAACAAGCTGGAGAACTTCGTCATCGCCCTGGCCAACATGGATGTGGCCGTCATGCTGCGCATCGATCGCTTCAGCAGTACTTTTTTCACGGTAGTCAAGGCGGCCGATGTGCTGCCGGCTGCCGCCGGTCATTTCACGGGCTACACGCCGGTCGCCATGCAACAGGAAATTCAAAGTCTGACCAACCCGGTCGCACCGTTCGGCAGTGCGATCGTCGGCACGGTGGAAGACCTGCAGGCCCAGACTCTCATCAAGGTCCAACACGTACGGCAGGCGGTGGACACGACCATGGATATGTTAGGCCAGGACGTGCTCGAGGCCAGCCTGTGGATGGATGTTCGCAAAGCTCAAACTCCCAGCCGCAACTTCGGGCAGGCCTCCACGGCGGCGTGGACTGCCTTTCGCAAGGAGGTCCCCCTGCGACCGGGCTTTGACAGCTCCTCGACCGAATCGGAGACGATGGCCGCGGCGGTGTTCGTGCACAAGACGGATCCCGCGAAGTTCTATTCGACGGCGCTGCCAACCGCCGCGGGTGAAAAGGCGGCGGCGGCCAACTGCGTGGGTGGCCAGCAATGAGTGCGGAAGTAACGCGATCCCGGCGCGTGATCCGGTGCGCGGCGCAACGGGTAGTTGCAGCGGTGGTAGCGACGCAGGCCCTGGCGGCTGTGGGTCTACTGTCCCAGCCTGCCGCCGCGGCCGACTACCATCCGATCACCCCCTCCGCCGCTGGCGAGGTCGTGACCCTGACAGGCCACGACTTGACTATCGAGCAACTGATCGCGGTGGCGCGTTACGGCGCCCGCGTGCAGTACAGCCCGGATGCACTGAAGCGCGCGGCTGAAGCACGCGATCTACGTGCCGAGGCAGGTGCGGAGGACATTCCCGTCTACGGGCTGAATCGAGGCTCCGGCGCCCTCCGCGAAGTCAAATCGAGCGAGGCGCATCCGGCGGATACCCAGGTGCTGCCGATGTCAGGTGCGGGTGCAATGCCAGAGGTCGCCGACGAGGATCTCGTCCGCGCCGTTCTCGTCATCAGCGCCAACACCGCGACATTGGGCGCCGGGTTGCCGGAAAGCATGCAGATTCTCATCGACCTGTTGAATAACCGGATTACCCCGGTTGCCTATGCACGGGGCACCCTCGGCGAGGCGGACTTTCCGGCGATGAGCTACAACATTGAAGCCGCGATGGTCGGTCACGGCGAGGTTTACTACAAAGGCGTGCGGATGAAGGCGGCCCAGGCGCTCGCGCGTGCAGGCATGAAGCCGATCACCAAAGGAGGCGTCTTCGGCGGTGGTGCGGAGAATGCGTACGGCGATGCGCGTGCCGCGCTTCTCGTAGCCGACGGGAGGCTCGCGTTGGAATGGGTCGACGTACTGTACGCGCTCGACAAGATCGGCATGAACTCCAGCGTGACACCGATGGTGCAGCCAGTGCAGGCCAAGCGCCCCTTCAAGTGGGTGAATTGGGACGCCGCGCGTGTCATGGACATCCTCAAAGGCAGCTACCTCTTCGAGGACGATCCCAAGCGGATACTCCAGGATCCGGAAAGCATGCGTGCCTCGTACATCCGGCAGGGCTCCGCGTGGAAGGCCTGGGCGGCCCTGCGGGACAGTGTGGTGCTACAGATCAACTCCGCGGACCTGAACCCCATGGTCATTGTGGGTGCTTCGCCGTCCGACTCCTGGGAACTGTCGACTCCGCAGATGATGCGATACTACGTGAAGGGCGGGCCATTGAGCCACGGTCAACACGGCTTCGTGTTCTCGACGGCGAATTGGGATCCCTATCCGCTGGCGAACGATGTTGAGGCGTTCACCAACGCCTTGGCCAACATGGACGTGGCCGTCGCACAACGAATCGAGCGCTTTACGGACCGCAGTCCGACGCCGTTCTTCACCGGCATCAAGCCGGCCGACGTCCTGACACCCGAGCAGATCCGGAAGTCTCCAGCGCTTTCCGAGCCGTTCTGGGTTTTCATGGATCTGTGGCAGGAGATCCAGAGCCTGTCGACGTCCCTGGTGCCTGAGGGAAATGCCACCGACGCCGGTGTCGCCGACATCGAGGGTCAGACCCGGCTCAAGGGCACCCGTGGCCAGCAGGTCGTGGATCTGACTTTCCAACTCCTTGGCTATGACCTGTGGAATGCCACCTACTGGATGGATCTGCGCAAGGTACAGGATGGGTCCCGAAGCTTCGGACCGGTGCCGACCGCAGTGTGGGTCGCATTCCGTAAACAGCTGCCCTGGCAGCAAGATCCCGAAACACGGCCCGAAGTGCCCTACGGCCTGGTGGCTTACGACTTCCTCAAAGCCAATCCGGCTAGAGCGTTCTATCCGGCCGGTCCACCGATGCCCGCGACCGACTCGCAGGCGGCCGCCCAGTAGACTTACAGCAGCGAGCCCCAGCTCCAGCTTTGGACCGGTCAGTCGGTATTTACCCGCATTGGCGTTCCCTATTTCGGGGCGTAGACTGACTTCCGTTCTAGAGTGCATCCCGTTTGAAACGGAACTGTCTGGAGGAAGGCATGAGTGCAGTCCTACTCGCCGTATTCAACGATTACGAAGCCGCCAGCCGGGTTCGCACGGAGCTGGTCCGCGACGGGTTCCCAACTGACCGGGTTGAGTTGACGGCTGTGTGCGAGCCGGGTCGGGCCGCGCTGCAACCGGCTGAGTCGTCCCACGACCGGTTCATGCAGTACTACCGAACGCTCTTCAAATCCGACGAAGACTTCCTGTATGTCGAGGCGCTGACCGACCGCATAGATTGTGGTGCCGCGACTGTCGCCGTACACCCACGGGGTGCCATCGAGACCACCCGCGCCTCGAAAATCCTCGAGTCAGGGGGTCCGGCGGAAGTGGCTCATCGCGACCTGGGAAGCAAGGGCCTGGAATACGCTGCGTCCCCGGCTGAGCTCCCCTGGATCAAACATCTGTGGGTCGAGTGGAAGGGCGACGCGCACTGCATCTACTGCCGGCTGTTCGAAAGCGACCCGCACTGACGGGCGCAAGGGGGGCTTCCGGCGGTTACCTGGCGTTGAAGCCAGGTATGTTTTTGGCCAGTTTGCTTTGGGCCAATGACACGCCCGCGCGCACGGCTGTCTGGAAATCGGAGTGCACGGTTTCAACAGCGATGTTACGGCGAAAGAAATCGGCCCAGATGAATTCAGCGAACGCGGTAGGCGTCTTTTCGTAGCCTCCTTCATCGCGGACGTACCCCGCAAGAGAGCGGTATACGTCGTCGACCAGTTTCGCGAGGCTGTCGGGAATCCTTTCGTAGTAGTGACGCACGCCGTTCTCGTCCAGGGGATGCACCCACTGGCTGTCGTTCATCTCCTTCCAGAACGACTCGATGCTGCACTTCGACAGGTCGGCCTCCACCTCGAAAAATCCGGTTGGGACCGCCGCCTCCAGCGCCGCCCGTCCGAGATGATGGTGGTCGGTGATGTAGAGCGTCCCCTTCGGCCCGATCACAGCCGGCATGGGGTGCGCTTTCATGAAACTCTGCCGGTCCGACGCGCCCAGGGCTACCAGGTGCTTTCTTTTGTCCTGGACCACGATCAGACCCACGGTCAACTGGGTGGGGTGCAGATCCTTGAGGGAGGCTTCTTGAATCTTGGGCATCGATTGTTCCTCTGGCGCGTGCACTGAACTGCCGAAGGAAAAAGGGGAGCGGATGGTTCCGCCCCCCTTTGGGAGGATCAGGCGTTGGCCGCGGCCTTCGCCTTGGCGACCTCGGCGATGACCTCATCGGCCACCATCTTCGGTACCGGCTCGTAGTGCGAGAACTCCATCGTGTACGACGCGCGGCCGCTCGTCATACCGCGCAGCTGCCCGATGTAGCCGAACATTTCCGACAGCGGCACGGTGGCCACCACGGCGATGTTGGCTCCGCGCTCCAACTGCTCCTGGATCATGCCGCGGCGACGGTTGATGTCGCCGATGACGTCACCGAGATGGTCTCCCGGGGTCACCGTCTCGACCTTCATCACCGGCTCGAGCAGGATGGGCGCAGCTTTGCGGATGCCTTCGCGGAAGGCCGCTTTGGCCGCGATCTCGAAGGTCAGCGCGTTCGAGTCGACGTCGTGGTAGCTGCCGTCCGTGAGCGTCGCCCTGAAGTCCACCGTCGGATAGTGGGCGAGCACACCGTCTTCCTTCTGGATGCGTAGGCCTTTCTCCACCGCCGGAACAAACTCGCGCGGTACGGAACCGCCGGTGGTCTCGTCCTCGAACTCGAAGCCGGCGCTGCGCGGGAGCGGCTCGAAGGTAATCCACACTTCCGCGAACTGGCCCGAGCCGCCGGTCTGCTTCTTGTGGATGTACTGCTCTTCGATCTTCTTCGTGATGGTCTCGCGATACGCCACCTGCGGCTCGCCCATGGTGCCTTCCACACCGAACTCGGTGCGCATGCGGTCCAGGGTAACCTCGAGATGCAACTCGCCCATGCCGCGCAGAATGGTCTGGCCGGTTTCACGGTCGGTTTCCAGGTGCAACGAGGGATCGGCGCGCACCATCTTGCCGAGCGCGGCGCTGAACTTCTCCTGCTCGGTTTTGAGCTTCGATTTTACCGACACGCTGATGACGGGGTCGGGGAAGCGCATGCGCTCGAGCACTACCGGGTTAGCGGCGTCACAAAGCGTATCCCCGGTCTCGGTATCCGCCAGGGACACGAGGGCGATGATGTCACCCGCGCGGGCTTCTTCGATGGGGTTAGCTTCTTTCGCGAACATTTCGACCATGCGGCCGATCTTCTCGCGCTTACCGCGTGTGGAGTTTTGTATCGACGCGCCCTTGGTCAACACCCCCGAATACACACGGATGAAGGTGAGTGCGCCGTAGTTGTCGTTGATGACTTTGAACGCCAACGCCGAGAACGGCTCGTCGTCGGTGGATTTGCGCTCGCCGACGACCTCGCCGTCGGCGTCGACGGTCTTGATGGCCTCGACGTCGGTCGGAGCAGGGAGGTAATCGACAACGGCGTCGAGAACCTGTTGCACGCCCTTGTTCTTGTAAGACGAGCCGCACAGGACCAGGGTGAAAGCGGAATTTACGGTGCCCTTGCGGAGGCAAGCGCGCAGAACTTCGGCTGACGGGGCTTTGCCATCTTCCAAGTAGGTTTCCATGGCCGCGTCATCCTGCTCGAGGCAGGTGTCGATCAGCTCGGTGCGGTACTTCTCGACATCGGCCAGGATCTTGCGGTCGGCCGGCACCGTGATGCCGAGCTTGTCCGCGAGATCGGGCGTGACGTCGAGGCTCTGCCACTCGGCATCCTTGTCGTCCGAATCCCACACGAGCGCCTTCATGGTGACCAGGTCGACCATGCCCTTGAAGTTGTCTTCCGAGCCGATCGGGAGCTGGATCGGCAGCGGGCGGGCGCCGAGACGCTTCTTGATCATGTCCACACAGCGCAGGAAGTTCGCGCCGCTGCGGTCCATCTTGTTCACGTAACAAATGCGCGGCACGTTGTAGTTGTCGGCGAGGCGCCAGTTGGTCTCCGACTGCGGCTCGACACCGGCTACACCGTCGAACACGACCACGGCACCGTCGAGCACGCGCAGCGAGCGGTTGACTTCGATGGTGAAGTCAACGTGGCCCGGGGTGTCGATGAGATTGATCTTCTTGTCGCGCCAGAATGCGGACACCGCGGCGCTCTGAATCGTAATGCCACGCTTCTGCTCCTGCTCGAGGTAGTCAGTGGTGGTGGACGTCTTCAGGTCCTTGGTGTCATGAATGTCGATGATGGTGTGCTTGCGCCCCGTGTAATAGAGGATCCGCTCGGTCGTCGTCGTCTTGCCGGCGTCGACGTGGGCGATAATCCCGATATTGCGGATGTCAGCGAGAGCAGTTGTGCGGGGCATAGCAAAGTTTCCGTGACTAGGTTCGTAGGTCAGATTGAGTGGGGGGCAAAGAGCCCGGCATTTTAGCCGAACTCATTCTCCCGAACGAGAGACAATCCTCAACGAATTCGAGTACTTAGACGATGGCGGGGCGCTGCGGCCCCGGATGCGCCGCCAGACGGGGGCTTGGCAGGGGGAAAATCCCTGGCAAAACGCACCCGGCAGAGGAATCCGCGGTACCGGCTAAGATCGCTCGGTACCGGGTTATCGAGGCGAGAGACCCAAGATTCAATAGTGTGCGTGAATCACTCGGCGGTGGCCGGATCGATGGTGCCGAATACCTGGGAAATCTTGTTGGCGGGAAAGCCTCCCAGTTCCGCGTGGCGCCGGACCAGCGATTCGTCCGTAGCGTGGTAGATGCAATAAACCTTGTCGCCAGTGACGTAGCTATGGACCCACTGCACGCTGGGACCCATGCTGCTCAACACTCCACACGATTTTCTCGAAATGGTCTTCAGCTCGGCGGCCGTCAATTTACCGGCCCCGGGGATTTCGCGCTCAATTACGAACTTCGGCATGGTGGTCTCCTGTTACGCACGTAGGGAACGAGTTTCCCGTGCGGCTCAGCCAGCGTCTTGAAAATGGAATGAAATTCTTCTGAAAGGGCGGCCCGGCTGGCACTGGCGCCCCTATCGGTTACAATTGGTAACCGATAGGTGGGGCGCCGCGCCTCACGGGTCAATTGTTGCGGGCGAACTTGCCCTTGATCGGCATATCGGCGGGGACGACCCCTCGAGCTACCGCATACTCGGTCACTGCAGCGCGATTGATTCGCGCGACCGCGACGCTGACAGCGCCGTGCACGCAGGCCTTATAACGCCCGAGATATACCAGCGAGCGGCTCGTCCCGAGGTCGTTGCAGACGAATGCGGCGGCGGCTCCGATCCGCTTATAAAGGGTCGCCACGCCGGGCGTGCTGTTGATGTCGAGATCCTCGAAATGCACTGTGACGGAGGGCGGCTCGAGGATCGTGTCCGCCCATACGGACGTGCCGAGGCCGCAAGCGGCAATGGCGGCGAGTGTGGTCAGGTTCTTCATGTCAGTCTCCCAGGAGGTTGGCAACTCGTGTTTGGATGTTGATTCGAATAATGATCCGTCGAGGTGTAAGATCGCGCGCCCGCCCTGTTGGGTCTTGAACCCCGCGTGAATTGCGCCTGAAACGTCGCTGCAGCGGCGCCCAAGCCGCCCGGGGGCGGTGAAAATCAAATAAAGCGCTTCATGGACGCGCGCAGCGGAGGGCATGCGTGGACTCGATACGCGTCGGGGATTTCGAGCTCTTTCCGTCGGAACGGGTGCTTGCGAGCGCAGGCAGGCCCGTCGAGCTCGGCGCGCGCGCGTTCGATATGCTGCTCGTGCTGGTGGAAAATCCCGGCCGCCTGGTCACCAAGGCCACACTGCTGGATCGTGTTTGGCCCAAGGTCATTGTCGATGAGAATAACCTGCCGGCGCAGATCGCCAGCCTCAGGCGGGTGCTGGGCGCGGAGGCGATCCGAACCGTTCCCGGCTTCGGCTATCGGTTGGAGTTGCAGGTCTCGCGTGCGCAGTCGGGCGATACGCTAGCGGCTGCTTCCGACGCTACGACGGTACCCGGGGCGACGCCAACATCAGCGCCCGTGCCGGAACACGTATCCGTATCAACAGCGCCGTTTGTTGCGGCGGACGACCCACGGGAACGGGGGCCGCGACTCTCCGTCCCACGGCGCACCTGGCCTAACCGCCTCGGGCCTCTCGTTGGTCGTGACGACGAGGTCCGGGACGTGCAGGTTGCGCTCGGTCGCTCGTGTCTCGTAACCGTCGTCGGGGTCGCGGGTGTTGGGAAAACCCGGCTTGCGCAGGAGATACTCGCGCGCGCGGCTGAGAAACCCGACGCCGCGGTTGCCTGGATTTCGCTCGGGCCGATCCGCGAACCGCAACACATCCCTTCCGCCATTGCCATAGGACTCGGACTTTCACTCCCTGACGGCGTCGATGGGTTTACAGCGCTGTCCCAGGCACTGGAGCACGTTCCGGTGCTGTTGATTCTCGACTGCGCTGAGCACCTGATCGATGCCCTCGCCACTCCGCTGGCGGATCTGATATCCCAGACACAAAGCGTGCGAGCGCTGGTTACGAGCCAGGCGCCGCTCGGAATCGCCGGAGAGATCGTTTACCGCCTCGCCGTGCTCCCGGTACCCGATCGGTGCGCTCCGCAAGAAGAAGCCGCTCGCTACGCGGCTGTTGAGTTGTTCGCGCAACGCGCCGGAGCCGCTGACCGGACGTTCGAGCTGTGCGCCACCAACACGCCGCTGGTTGCGGAGATCTGCCGGCGGCTCGATGGCATTCCACTGGCACTCGAACTGGCCGCCGCTCGAGTGCCGGCGCTGGGATTGGCCGCGCTGCTCGAGCGGTTGGACGATCGATTCCGAATTCTGAAGCTCGCAGGCCGGGCGGCCGAGCCCCGCCACAACACATTGCACGCGGCGTTCGACTGGAGCTACAGCTTGCTGCCCGCTGCGGAGCAACGGATATTCAACCTACTCGGCACCTTCACGGGAAGTTTCTCATTGAAGGCGGCCGTGACGTGTGTTGTCGACGAAGCGACCGATGCCAGTGAAGCGGTCGATCTCATAAGCCGTCTCGTCGATCGCTCGCTCGTGACCGTCCTCGCGGCCGATCCACCGCGCTACACGTTGCTCGAGACGGCACGACACTACGCGCTCGGCAGGCTCACCGCCGATGGTGAGCTGCAGGCCGCTCGAGCGCGCATGGCGGCCGCGGTACTGGAGCTGATCGATCTGGCCTATGAGGAGTATTGGTCACTCGATGAGGCCATCTGGCTCAACCGTTATGAGCCCGATCTCGATAACGTTCGCACCGCCATCGACTGGGCTTTGGTTCACGATTCGGCGCTCGGGGTCGCGCTGTTTGGCTCGGCGTGGCCCTTGTTCGTGGAGACCGATCTATACGGCGAAGGCCGAACGCGTTACTCACAGGTGCTCGCGCTCCTGTCAGATTCGTTACCGCGCATTCGCGTGGGGCGCTTCTGGGAGGCGATCGCCGCTTACGATTCCACGAGGCAATGTGATCGTGCGCGTTATGCGGCGGATCTCGCGGCTGCGAAGTACTCGGAGACGAGTCACATCCGCTCGCATTACTACGCCCTGATGCAGATCGCTTTCAGCTGGCGCGTCGATACGGCCGCGGCGCGGGCGGCGTTCGATGCGGCCCGGGTACTGGAGGACCCGGCATGGCCGGCGCGAGTGTTGACCCACGGCGCGATGACCGAAGGGGCGTTATTGATGAGCGCCGGGAAGTTGGTCGAGGCCAGGGCTGCCTATGAGCGGGCTGTGAGGCTGGCGCTCCAGACGAGTGAGCGGCAGGCGTTCGCGGCCAGTGTGAGCATGGTGGAACTCGATATCGCCTGTGGTAACACCGCCGCCGCTTTGACGCTCGGCCGGCCGTTGGCATTGAGTCTGCGTCACCTGGGGCGTCGCGAAACCCGCTTCGAGTTGTTGGTACTCATTTTCAGCGCGATGCTCATTAACGGGGAAATCGCCGAGGCCCGTTCCACCGGCGCCGAGTTGTTCAGCCTTGCGCTGCGGATCGACACCAGCAGGCTCTACACCGCCCTCGATGCGATGGCGCTGCTTGCCTGCGAGGAGGGGCGTTACGACGCGGCAGCACGGATAGCGCTTTACGCCGACGTTACTCATGAGGTTCATGGACTGGTGCGGCGGCGTCCGGCAGAGGAGCGAATGCAAACCGCAGTGGTCACGGCGCTCAATGAGAACCTGGGATCGCAATGGCGGGCCACCTTCGACGATTCGCGGTCGCTCGTCGACGAAGAGGCGGCCTGTTCGCTCGCGCTGGGGTTTTCCGCCTAACGGCCCTCGACTCGACTATGCAGCGAAAACCGAATAACCCATCCACATTTTGCACGGTTATCAAAGACTGCCCCGGGGACTAAGCTCTCGTGCGCTCGTTGGGCGAATGGAGAAAGTCATGGCTGATCAGAAAGTCTGGTTCATTACTGGTGTAGCGCGCGGTTTCGGTAAGGTATTGACGGAGCACGCCCTTGCGGCCGGTGACATCGTCATTGGTACTACCCGTGACGGGAAGGCGTCGTTCAAAGGGGATACGCGCAATGTCCACCTCTTACCTCTGGAAATGACCGATCCGGCGGCAATTCGTGCCACCATCGCCAAGGCTCACGCTCTGCACGGCAGGCTCGACGTCGTGGTAAACAACGCGGGCTATGGGCTCCTCGGCTCTGTGGAGGAGGCGACGGAGGAGCAGGTTACTCACCTTTTCGAAGTCAACTTCCACGGGACGCGGCGTGTAGTGCAGGCGGTGTTACCTTTCCTGCGCCGGCAGCGCTCCGGACACATTCTCAACATCACCTCCATAGCGGGCCTCGCGCCCGGCGCCGGCTCGGGTTTCTATGCCGCCTCGAAATTCGCGGTGGAGGGTTTCACGCAGAGCCTGGCGCAGGAAGTCGCGCCACTGGGCATCAAGGTCACGCTGGTGGAGCCGGGCGCCTTCCGAACGGATTTTCTCTCCGATCGTTCGATTCGTAACATCGCCCAGGAGATCGCGGACTACGCGCCGACGGCCGGAGCCGCTCAGGCTACTCTTGCGAAAATGGCCGGCCACCAGATCGGTGATCCGCTGAAGGGCGCTGCCGCCATATTCCAGATCGTGCGCGAGCCGAAGCCGCCTTTGCACCTGCTGCTCGGCTCGGATGCCTTACGGCGTACGCGGGACAAGCAGGCGCAGCTTTCGGGCGATCTGCAGCGCTGGGAGACGCTGACGCTGGGTACCGATTTTCCGACGGGGACCTGACGTCCGGCGCGTATCGACTTGAGGAACCGGGCGTTCCTGTGCACGCTAGGTCTCCCACAGGGAGACAAGAATGAAACGCCTCGTCCTCGGATTGATTGCAACGCTATTGACCCTCGCCGCCGGGCAGGCCAGCGCTCGCGCCACGCCAGCGGCGGTGGGTGAACAGGTCAGGGCCTATCGCGTTGCGCATGAGAGCCAGATCCTGGAAGACTTTTTCCGGCTTCTGGCGATGCCCAACGTCGCGACTCATGTCAGCGATATCGAAAAGAATGCGGCGTTCATTACCGATGCGCTGAATCAGCGCGGGTTTCGAACGCGGCTGCTGTCCGCAGGGCCGGGGACGCCGCCGGCGATTTACGGTGAGTTGCCCTCGCCGCATGCCAAGCGCACGGTAGTCTTTTACGCACACTACGATGGCCAACCGGCGGGTCAGGCGGCGTGGCGGTCGGATCCCTTCAAGCCTGTCATTCGGGCGGGCGTTGCGGCGGCTAGTTCCACCGATGTCGATTGGCGGGCCGTCGGCAAGATCGATCCGGAGTGGCGCATCTACGCGCGTTCGGCAAGCGATGACAAAGCACCCATACAGGCGATGCTGACGGCGCTCGACGCTTTGAAGGCGGCGGGGCGGCAGCCTACGGTGAATATCAAAGTCTTCTACGAAGGTGAGGAAGAACAGGGCTCCGGACATCTGGCCGAGATTCTCCGCGCGAATCACGAGTTGCTGACAGGCGATGTTTTTGTACTCAGCGACGGGCCCCGTCACGCCTCCGGCCGCATGCAGGTTTTCTTCGGTGCGCGCGGCGTGTCGGCTGTTGAGTTGACCGTGTATGGACCGACCCGACCGCTGCACAGCGGGCACTACGGCAACTGGGCGCCCAACCCGGCGGTGACTCTCACGCGCCTGTTGGCTTCGATGCGCGATGAGGAGGGCCATATCCTGATCCCGGGTTTCTACGATGACGTTCGGCCGCTGAGCCCCGCGGAGAAGGCGCTGCTGGCGGGTATGCCGGATGTCGAGACCGGCTTGAAGCGGGATCTGGGGTTGGGGCGCACCGAGGGCTCGGAGCGGCTGGCTGACTCCATTGCGCGGCCTGCCCTGAACATTAGGGGTCTGCGCTCCGGTGATGTTGGGGAGGGCGCTGCCAATGCTATTCCCACCGAGGCGCGAGCCTCCATCGACTTCCGCCTGGTTCCGGACCAGACGCCCGAGCGGGTGCGTGAGAGGACGGAGGCATTCCTACGGCAGCAGGGTTGGTATGTCGTGACCGAAGAGCCCGACGTGGAAACACGTGCGGCTCACCCGAAGGTGATCCGGGCCGAGTGGAGTCTGGACTACCCGGCTTACCGCGCCGACATGAATGCACCCGCCGTCAGGGCGGTGGTCGCCTCGATCGGGCGGGCGACCGGTGGTCCGGTCCTGCAGATGCCGATGCTCGGGGGCAGTGTACCGATGGCCACGTTCGCCGCAGCGCTACACCTGCCCATAGTGGGTGTGCCGCTCGCCAATGCGGATAACAACCAACATGGTGCCAACGAGAACCTGCGCCTGCAGAACCTCTGGGATGGAATCGAGATCTACGCGGGGTTGTTGACAGATTTGAGTTGGTGACGTTAACCGAAGACGCCGTACTCCACTTGCAGAATTTCGCCCGTGTTGACATCGATCAGCAGGGCGTCGGTGTCGTCGCGGACCCATTCATATCCCGCCGGCGGCACTTCGAGCGCAAACAGCCAGTAATCGGCGATCAGGTAGTCCGGTCCCCAGTAGACCCGCGGGAGAATCTCGCCGTAGCCCCAGTGGTGGGGTGCCCAGCCCCGCGGCCGGTGGTAGGGGCCGATATGAAAACTGCGCGCCGCCTGAAAATTGTGGTGGTAGGCGTCCCTGTCCACGTGCTCAGGCCTCTTGTTCCATCCGTTTGGCGGAGCGACGCGTTGGTAGCCCTGCGGACCCTGGTGCGGTTCGCCTGGCGGACGACCTTGGGGGCCGCGGGGCCCAGGTCCGCCATGCTGCTCCGGCGGGCCCCCGTGCGCCTGTGGACCGCCATGTTCACGCTCCTGGCCGAATGCCAGGGCGCCACTGGCCAGAATCAGGGCGCAAGCTACGGAAGAGCCGATTTTGAATACGGGCGCCACAGTGTTTCTCCTTTGAATTGTGTGGAAGGACTAGTGCGTCAGAGGCCGACGCTCGCGAGCCAGTCGGTGAAAGCCTGTTTTGCGCACGCCGCCAGCGTCGGCCCGTAGTACTGCGTGTCTTTCCGCAGCTGCTCCACGCTCGCATTGCTGGCCGCGGCGATCTCGTTTGCATGTCCTATGAGCCATGACTCGAAATCCTCCTGCCGCACCTCGGGATGGCACTGGAACGCCAGCACAAAGCGCTCCCAGGCAGATGCCAAGAACGGGCTGTCGCGTCGCCGGGCGGCACTCGAAGAGCCGCAATTCATCCGTGATCCACGGATAACGGTGCGCTTCGTACACGGACACCGGACCGCCGAGGACGAGCCGCTCGTTCTCAACGACCTCCAGAAAGACGCCAGCGTTGGGATAGACGACGCCACTCGCAGTGCGCATGTTGTCGAAGCGGGCCTCCCACAGGCGACGGTAAGTTCGAAGCCACTGATCAAAACCGAACCCAACATAGAACAGGCTTACATCCGGGAAACCGGGGGTTCCAGCACAGTCGATACCTGCTACCATCTACCGCGGATGCCTGTGGAACCCATGGCGAAGACGTTAGCTGAAGTTCGAGTCAGGTGGATTCTCCTGGTGGCCGCGATCACCGGCGTGGTTGCGATGGCGAGTGATCGGCCGGGCGAGCCTGCCTGCCTGAGCGGCGGCGTCCCGCCTCTCTTTGCACCACTCAATGCACCCCCTATAGCGCAGGCCACTCGAGTCCCCACTGGCGCCGCGCCCCCAGCGGGAGCCAGTTGCTTTGGGAAATCGGACTCCGCCGTCTGGATAACGGTCGCGTCCATTGTCCGGACTTCAGACAGCCAGACTACTTTCATCGAGCGATTCGGCTCGATCTCGGCACTTTTAGCCGTACAGTACTGGTCCACTACGGACCAGAAGTGGCGGCCCATGGTGTCATCGGCCTCCGCCATCGTCTCAGCGAGTTCCACGCTACCGCGCGCCGATTATTCCCCCGCAGAGCTCGTCACGGGTGAGGATCGGTATTATTCGATGACGGATACCCGCTCAGGGCGCGCCGTTACCTACCGCTTGCGACTCTGGCAGAACCAACCGGCAGAACTTGTTGTAGACATCACCAATGTTGATGCGATCAAGCAGTGGGGGATCACCCTGTACGCCCCTGGCGGCCTGCAAACTCTATACTTCCTGAAGAAGCAGTCCCCGGACACCTGGGCCTATTACTCGATCACCAGGGTCGTCCCGAATAGTTTCCTCGCCGCGGGACACGACAAGTCGTATATCAATCGGGCGGTTGCGCTGTACCGCTATATCGTGGGACTTCAGACCGCCGCCGAGCCGCCCTCCGCCCGTTAGGTAGGTTCGTGTCGCAGGCTCAAGCCCTCCCGTTCAGTCGATGTACAGCCCAGCCTTGAAGATCAAGCCGTCGTACAGCTCCCAGTAAGAGATTTTGTCCTGCATTCGTCCGCTCACTGGATTCTTTTTTACGTAGCTGGTCCACCCGGAAGTGTTGCCTTTTTTCGTTGCTTCGATGATGTCCTTGATCCAGTACTTCCCGTTGAGGTCCTTCTGCTCGAGGCGGTTCGTGCCGACAACTTCGGGCGACGTGGGATGAGCCAGGCACACGCCGCTCAGATCGTGCACGTCGACGTAGTCCTCCCCCTTGGCGAATTGACCGTTCTTGTTGTTGAATTCTGCGATGGCTTTTGGGCGCCCGTTCTCTTTATAGAACGCGACTGCCTTCTTTACGGTCGCCACGACCTCCTCTTTGCTCGGCGCGTCGGCCGAGGCACTGAGCGGCATTGCGGCAAATAACACAAAGATCAGCAATTTTGGCAGGTTCTGCATGGCAAGTTCCCCCTCAGGACTTTCCGAGCATCTGACCACAACCGATCCGGATCATCCGGTTCAATACCCATTCGGCCCGGATAAATCAAACTTTACCAACTGGCCCGCAAAAATGGGACCCCTATCACGGTCGCGCCGCGGAAGTTGGAGTGGTCAGTTCGTCTAACGAAAATCTAACGGAAAACCAACGTGTGAGTACCTGTAGTGGAGGCCGATGGAATCGATCTGACGGTAACCGTCGGGTGTGTTCTGTTGAAATGCAACCAACACCCCGGATTTTCCTGCGGGAGTCCGCCGTGATTTCATCGCGTGTCCGGTCGAATGGCGAATGCGAATGATTATTCGTATTCTAGACCGCGCCTGTTCGGAACTGTCTCGCTATCCCGAGGTGACCCACCATGACCACCCTGACATCGCCACCCTTGTCGACTCTCCTGGAGCGCCTGTTTGTCGACGCCGCGGCGTCCGAGGCGGACCTTAGGCGGCAGTTGGGCAATCTGTCGCCCGAGGAGCGCGCGGCTCGCTTGCGCAGTATGACCGACTACCTGTCGTACTACACTCGCGCTAAAGACATCTATCTCGCCGTCTCGCGGGAAACGGCCGTGTTGCTTTACATGCTGGCGCGTAACGCCCGGGCGCGCTCGATCGTCGAGTTTGGAACCTCCTTCGGGATCTCGACGCTGCATCTCGCCGCGGCGCTCAAGGACAATGGCGGCGGCCGTCTGATCGGCAGTGAGTTTGAGCCTTCGAAGGTGGTGCGCGCGCGAGAGAATATCGCCGCCGCGGGGCTTTCTGACTTTGTGGAAATTCGTGAGGGCGACGCACTGGAAACATTGGCGCGCGATCTTCCCGAGAGCATCGACCTGGTGCTACTTGACGGCGCGAAGCCCCTTTATCCGCGCGTGTTGGCGTTGCTCGAGCCGCGCCTACGAGCAGGCGCGCTCATCCTGGCGGATAATGCCGATATGTGTCCGGAGTATCTGGCGGAAGTCCGCGCGCCGGGTGGTGGGTACTTGTCCGTGCCCTTCGCGGGGGATGTTGAGTTGTCGATGAGGCTGGCCGGTCCGCGGTGAGCAGCTCAACCTCGCTTGGCTTCGCGCTTCAAACGGTCTCGAAGCTCCACCATATAACGCCGGGAGCCCGTCGTGTCGGTGGTTGGATCGCGGGGGCAGGGCGGATAGACAACGCGGTTGCGGCCGGAGTTCTTGGCGGCATAGAGTGCTGCGTCGGCTCGGCTGATCATGTCGTGCGCAGTGTCGGACGGTGATTCACACCAGGCCATGCCGATGCTGACGGTGAGCGGCACTTTGAATTCGCTGACTTCGAAGGGACGCTCCGCGATACATTCGCGCAGCCTTTCGATGGGGGCCGCAGCGCCGACATACGAGAGGCCCGGGAGCACGACCATCAGTTCTTCACCGCCATACCGACCGAGCCAGTCGTCCTGACGAAGCGCCGCCGCGAGGCGCTGCGCGAGGTCGCGAAGCACCTCGTCGCCGCCGTTGTGGCCATACGTGTCGTTCACATGTTTGAAGTGATCGACATCGATGAGAGCCAGCGCAAGGGCTGCGCCGGTTCGGTGCGCGTGCGTCAGTTCCCGAGACAACACGTCGAGAATGGTCGCGCGATTCCACAGCCCTGTGAGAGCGTCGCGAGTGGCCCGCTCGAGCAGCGCTTCGCGCTCTCTGAATTCCTTCTCGAGCGCGAGTCGCCGCGCGCGCAACTTGTCGATCTGGTAGCGCCAGACGAGCACGGCCAGTAACGCGATCAGAAGTGCCCCACAGGTCTCGAAGGTGAGCGTCCGCCACCAGGGCGGCAGCACTTCGAACGACATCGTGACGAGCGCTGACTTACGCGCATGGGGCGCATCGACCGCCATGATCTGAAGTTCGTAATGCCCCTCGTCGAGCGCTGGCAGGTGCAACTCGGGGCTGCGCGAGCCGAACCAACGGGATGACAAGCCAAGCAGACGGTAACGAAACTCGGTCTGCGGCGAGCGCGAGTAGTTATGCGAGCTGAAACGCACGTCCAAGGCGGCATCGTCACGCCAAGGAACGGTGGTCTCGTGTTGCTGATTCAGGGTGCGGTCTCCGAGCCGCGCGCTGGCGATGCGTAAATCCATCGGACCCTGGGGATGCAGCAGTCGCTCCGGATCGCGGATGTGAGTCATGCCGAGGGCAGTGCCGATCCAGACGGAGCCGTCGGTGTCTGGCAGAAAGGCGAATGCTTCCGTGTCATTGCCGGCCAGGCCATCCTCGACGTCGAAACGCAACCAATTCTGTCCGTCGAAGATGACGGCCCCTTGGTCTGTGTTGGCCCAGAGGCGGCCGCGTAGATCGGTGCGCAACGAATAAACACTTGCGTCCGCGAGCACCTCCGGCTTGACCCACTCGCGACGCTCGAGGTTGGTGCCTTCGGCGCGCAGTAGACCCTTACCGAAGTTGGACGCCCAGATCGAGCCGTCCGCCATGTTGATGATGGAGGAGTAGACGGCGAGGCTGCCGTCCTCGTTCGGCACCTGCAGGAAGGTCCAGTGGCCGTCGGAGAGGCGGAAAATGCCGCCCGTGGCCGCCACCCACAAGGTGCCATTGTGGTCCTGCGTGATGTCGTAAATGCGGGCATCGGGGCGGGGCAGCTCGACCTTCTCCAGGTGCTCGGTCGCCGGATCGAGCCGATAGAGGCCGTCGGTGTAACACACCACCCAACCCACGCCGCTGTGGTCGAAGTAGATGATCGAGACTGTTACCTTGTTATCCGGGAATTTTACGAGGTGCGCTCGTGTCCCATGCGGGGGCACGGTCCACAGCTCGCCGTTTCCGAGTCCCCACCAACGGGCGCCGCGCGGATCGACGGTGAGCGAAATCACCTCGACCTGGGGGAGTCCTTCGAAGGGGCAGGGCGCCACCCGCCCGGCTGTCTCATCCAACACCTGGCAGCCCCGCTCCGTGCCCACGAGCAGCCGGCCGTCGTGATCACGTACGATGTTCCAGACTTTCTGTGAAATGAAACCCTGCGCCCGCGTCCATGACTCGACGTTGTCATACCCCCGCCAGCGCCAGATGCCCAAACCCAATGGGCTCAGCCAGAGGCTACCCTCGCCGTCAACCTGCGCTTTGGCGATGACGGAATCGGCGAGCCCGTTGTCAGTCGAGAATTCCCGCCAGTGAGTCCCGTCCCAACGGGCGACGCCAGGAGCCGTGCGGGTCAGCAGCCGCTTGTCGGAGTCGACTGTCAGCATGGGTTCGACGACGCGCGACTCGAGCCGCGCGTGTGGCGGATCGTTCACTACGAATTCCGTAGTGCCCGGCGAGCGCATCAACAGGTGAGTCTCGCTGCGAACCCAGAGGCGACTGTCGTGGTCAACCAGAAATGCGCCGTAGGCTCCCTCCGGCACGCCGTCGGCGGTGCCCCAGGTGCGCAGCTTGCCGGCGGAAATACTACAAAGCTGTTTAGCGCACCCCAGCCACAACGTGCCACTGCTCTCCGTGAAGAGGCTGACAACCTTGTCCAACTCCGGTGTGGCCTTGAGCTGTTCTGCGGAGAAGAGCGGATGAGATTGCCAGAAGTCCGCGCCGTGGCCCCGGCGGAGCTCCAGGACGTGGCCCTTGGATCCGACGAGAACGTGATCCTCGCCGAGGAAGGCGATGGGCAAAGCGTGATCCGTAATAACCGGACCGTTCTGGGTCCGGACCGGTTGGAACCCTTCCGCACCTCCGACGTACAACCCGCGGTCGAGTGTGACCCAGAGCCGCCCTGATGAATCCAGAGCCATGCCGCGCACAGTTTCGGAGGGCAGGCCGTGTGGAGTGTCATAGGCGACAAAGGCGGTTCCGTCGAAACGAAACAAGCCGCCGTCGGTGCCCACCCAGAGGTCTCCTCCGGGATCCGTGACAAGATAGCCCGCGGCGAGATTCGTCAATCCATCGCTTTGAGCGTATTGTCGGAAGCTGAATTGTTGCGCAGCAGCGTTCCCGTACCAGCCCACCAGCCCCAAGGCCAGCCAAGCCACCATCCATAGCCGACGGGAGCATGAGCGCGACGGCGATTGCGACATATCCCGATCCTAGCGACAGTACGGGATGAAGCTTGCGACCGGCTCCGCAGAAACTATTTAGCGCTTGAAACTGAACGGGAATTTGGCGATTTCCGTGGCCTGTGCACACCGGAATTTTCGATTCACCCCGGGGTGGCTATCTGGGTAAACCGGGCGCAATTCCGGCGTACCCGCATCCAACTGCGCAGCAGTTCACTAATCGGCTACGCGAGTGGCGGGTTTGTTCTTGTCCTTGATCATAAAAACAACGAACTTCGCCGGCTTGGTGGCACTGGCATTAGCCGACTGGCGATGGATATCCCCCGGCCCTTCATGAAACGTCTGGCCCGGCCCGAGGGTCACGGGCGGCTGTCCATCGACCTGCATCAGAACGGAACCCTCCAGTACGTACACGAACACGTCTGCATCATGCCGATGCGGCAGGGATGCGCCCCCCGGCAGGTACGTCACGGTCAATACGACCACCTCTTTCCCTGGAATATCCGACAGATCCTGGGTCAACAAGGGCTGCGCGGTGCCTCTGTTTTTGTCCGGCCCGGCCGGGCCCGCGGCAGTGCTGGCGCTGCTCAGCCAGCAGGCCAGGAGGGCGCCTGAGGCGAGCATCGCGAGGCGCTTGCGTGTGTTCATAGCGGGTTGCCCTGGTTCCAACAGTGGACGTTCGGGACGCAGAATGCGCTACTCTGAGGCACCCTAAAAGGGCCAGAAACAGGAAATTTCATGGAGCCAGTTTTCGGGCTGCCCATCAGTATTCCACCGCGCAGTTCCGGGGAGCGGCTGCGTGCCCTGCATGGACAACTTCGCGCTGCGATTCTCGAAGGCCGCTTGCAGCCGGGACTGCGGTTGCCCTCCACGCGCGCGCTGGCGGATGCCTGCGGTGTTTCGCGCAATACCGCCATGGCGGCCTACGACCTGTTGTTGAGTGAGGGATACCTCATTGCCCGACAGGGCGCGGGGACCTATGTAGCGAATGCGCTTCCCGACCTGACTCAACGCAAAGCCCCGGGCGAGCGTCACTCGTCGAATGACCGCCGCTTGAATACCTTCTGGCGGCAATCCGCAGTAGAGATCGACCCTTCACGACAGAGTCCGCCGCGGTTCGATTTTCGACTGGGTGTTCCGGACATCAGCTACTTTCCCATGGATGTCTGGAGACGCTTGTCGTCTCGCGTTTTGCGCGCGTATTGCAAGATGCCCGTGCCCTTCGACGAGCCGCACGGCCGACCTGCATTGCGCGAGGCGATCGCGCGGTATGTATCGTTCGCGCGCGCCGTAGCCTGCCAGGCTGACGACATAACAGTTACCGCAGGCGCGCAGCAGGCTTTCGATCTTCTGGCGCGAATACTGGTTACGCCGGGCCGCACGGTAGTTGCTGTGGAGAATCCCGGATATCCGCCGGTGCGAGCGGCCTTCGCGGCCGCGGGTGCGAAAATCGTCGCCACACCGGTGGATGCCGAAGGGTTGGTGGTGGAGCGCCTCCCGCCCAATGCGGCGGTGGTCTGCGTAACACCTTCGCATCAGTTTCCTCTCGGAAGTGCGATGTCGGCGCGACGTAGGGCGGCGCTGTTGGAATTTGCGCACGCGCGCGGAGCTGTCGTCATCGAGGACGACTACGACTCGGAATTCCGCTTTGGCGGCCGCCCGCTGGATGCGTTGCAGACCTTGGATCGTACCGAGTCGGTTTTCTATGTTGGGACCTTCTCCAAGAGTTTGTTTCCGGCGCTCCGCCTGGGTTTTGCCGTTGCGCCTCCTTGGGCGCACCGCGCGCTTGGCGAGGCCAAACGGTACGCGGATTCGCATTCGGCACCCCTTACGCAGGAGACATTGGCTGCGTTCATCACGGCGGGACATCTGGCACGCCATGTCCGCCGTATGCGGCGGATTTACGGTGCTCGGAGGCAGGTTTTGTTGGACGGGTTGCGGGCGGAATTCGGTCGTTGGCTCGAGCCGGTCCCGTCCGTCGCGGGATTGCATCTGGCCGCGCTGGCGAAGGGGTCCGCGGATATCCCGCTGGTCGCGGAAAATGCGCTACGTCGCGAGGTTGGCGTTCGTTCGGTGGAGCGATTTCGCTCCGGCAAGTCGGGCGCGTCTGGCTTGGTTTTTGGCTATGGGGCTCTGGATGAGCAAGGCATCGTCGCCGGGCTCACGCGGCTGCGGCGAGTCTTCGGGAAGTGAGCCTGTCGCCGGAAAGTGGATCCGTAGCCGGAAAGTGGATGCGCATTCGGAAAGTGGCCCTATGGAATTCAGCGAATGTGGACCTGCAGTAGGTCCAATTCCCGGCTCATACTGCGTCGCCATGAAAGCTCCCAACCTCGTTTTATCGGTATCGCTGCTGCTGTCCGCGGCGGATTGTTTGGCCGCATCGCCTGCTCATGCAGTGCCGGCGCCCGACGCCACCATGCGCAAGGTCGTGTTGGAGAAGGTCACCACTGGCTATCGCTGGAAAATCGAGCAGGCGCCGGTTCCCGCGATCGGTGAGCACGAGGTGTTGGTCCGGGTACACGCCGTGAGCCTGAATCGCGGCGATTTGAACCGGCTGGAGCCGGATTCCGATGGTCGCCGGACGGGCGAGGTGCCTGTCACCGACGCCTCGGGCGAGGTCGTTGCTGTCGGGCGGCAGGTGAAGGATGTTCGCAAGGGTGAGCGGGTTACGAGCACCTACTTCAAGAATTGGGTCGATGGACCGTTTTCCCACGAGCGGCTGGACCATGTCCCGGGCTGGACAGCGGACGGTGTACTGGCCGACTACATCGTGTTGGGAAGTACCGATGCGATTCCGATTCCGGACGGCATGACGTACGAGGAAGCATCGACGCTGCCGACTGCGGGGGTTACAGCGTGGAATGCAGTTGAGGGTCGTCATGAGTTGCACCGTGGAGACGTCGTCTTGGTGCAGGGGACAGGTGGCGTTTCGACGTTCGCTTTGCAATTCGCGGTTGCCGTCGGTGCGCGAGTGATCGTGACCAGCAGCTCGGAAGAGAAGTTGGCTCGCGCGAAGGCTCTCGGCGCGCGGGACGGAATCAACTATAAGACTGAGCCCGATTGGGCGCGGCAGGTATCACAGCTTACGCAGGGTCACGGCGCCGACCTGGTCGTCGATGTTGGCGGTAAAGCAACGCTGAAGCAGTCTGTCGACAGCCTTGCGGATGGCGGTACGCTTTCGGTGATCGGTGGACTCACGGGTTATGACGGCGATATTTCGGCCTGGGGCCTGATGAAAAAGGCGGCTACCGCGCAGACTATCTTTGTGGGTTCGCGTGCCGATTACCTCCACATGTTGGCGTTCATGAAATCGCATCATGTGCATCCGCTTATCGAGCGCGTGTTTCCTTTGGAGGAGTACGAGGCGGCGCTGCAGATGATGGCGGCGGGGCAGTTCACTGGGAAGATCGTGCTGACGCTCATGTGAGTGGCGAGCTGCCGCGAAACCTTCAAGAACCTTTCGTTCAGTGATCCTTCAGGTGATCCTGCCGGGATCTGTTAGATTTCCCCTCCTGTCCGCGCCGGAAAAATCGTCGCAGTCGGCAGAAATCAAAGCCGCACTCCTGTCATCTTTCGGCGCCTGAGAATCGTTATGTACTCCAACCGAGTTGCGGCCGGACACGGCCGTAGCCGGTAACGATTCGTTCATGATCCGTTCACGAAACACATGACCTGGGAGGGTCCATGAGGTACGTTGTTATTCCTGCTTTCCTGCTCGTTGCCGGGTGTGTGGCCACGGTCACGCCACCGCGCGTCGAGGTTGCCGTGCCGGCTCCCGAGGTGTACGTACCGGCTCCGCCGCCGCCCGTCGTGAGCGTCTACGTCGAGCCGCCGATCGATCAGCCGCCCCCGATCGCTGTCGGTTGGGCGCCTCCGGCTATGCTCGTCGAAAGTCCGCCGCCGCCGCCATTTCCCGAGGCAGTCTGGGTCGGAGGCTATTGGGTCTGGCAAGGTAACTGGGTTTGGGCACACGGACACTGGATGGGGCCGCCGCGACCTAACTACGGGTGGGTGCATCCTTACTACGAGCATCGTGACGGGGTGGTGATCTTCATCGGTGGACACTGGGCCGCACCGGGTGTGGTTTTCGCGCCGCCTCCGCCGAGCCTACACCTGACGGTCGAAGTCGCGTTGCCTGGTGTCGTCGCCGGCCCGCGGCCCATCGGACCTAACGGCTGTTTCGTGCCGCCGCCTCCTGGATCGCGACCGGGCTTCATCGTGCCGGCTCCGATCGGCACCCCGCCGGCTGTCGTGACGGGCGCTCCTCCTGTCGTCGCGGTTGGTATGCGCATTACGTCCAACACGAACATCAATAATCGAACGACCAATGTCACGAACGTGACTAACGTAACGAATGTCACCAACGTTACGATCGTGGCCCCGGCAGGCGCCACTGCCGGTGGCAAGGCCTTCAACACTTCGGTTCCCGCTAGGGCGAATTTGGCTGCGGCGCAGACGCCGGTAGTTAGAGCACAGGCTCCAGAGCCGGCTTCGACGAAGCCGATTCCGGCCTATACCCACGGCAGCAAGCAGGTTTTGCCGCCTGCGCAGACGGTGAATACTTCGGGAGCTTCGCCGCACCCTGCAGTACAAGCGGGCCACGGCAACGAGCCCTCAGGCCAGAGGCCCGAAGGGCCGAACGGCGCTGGCAAGCCGCCGGTGAATCAGCAGCCTGCGGCGAACGCTGCTGCGAAGAATGGTGGAGCGAGTGGCGCGCCTGGTGGAGGTAA
>JAQGOE010000087.1 GCA_028293725.1 Gammaproteobacteria bacterium
TGCTGGCGGTTCCGCGGCGCCAAAACGGGTCCTCGCGCAGGTCAGGGAGCTGGCGCGCACGCGCAATATCCGGCTGTGCGCGCTGGCGAGTTGTTTTCTGAACGCCTGGTATTTCGGGGCACTGACCTTCATGCCGTTGTACCTGGTGCGCCTGCTGCATCTGGCGCCACGCGAGATGAGTGTGGTGATGGCGAGCTCCGGTGTGGGGGCCGTCTTCTCGGCCGCTGTCGTGCCACTGCTGTCCGATCGATTCGGCCGCAGGCCGACCATGACGGTGTTCGCGGTGCTCGGGTCGGTCGGGCCCTTCGGGATGTTAACCCCCGGGGCCGGCCTCGTGCCTCTCATGGCCTTCGCGTTCGTCGGGGCGTGGGCGCAGGGCGTGCTGCCTCTGTGCATTGGCACGGTGCCGATGGAATCGACTTCCAACCGCAGCGCGACGGCCTCGGGCCTGATGATGGCCGTGGGCATGATATCGGGCGGGCTCGTCGGACCTGCCGTGTGCGGGCGTCTGGCGGATCTTTTCGATCTGACGGCTCCCCTGTGGATTTGCGGGGGTGCCGCGCTCGCAGCGGCGCTCGCCTGCAGTGGCCTTGTCGAGACGGCGCCGGCCGCGCTGCGCCGAGCCGCTGCCCAACCGATCGCCGGTCCATAGGACCCGTGCGGCGACCAACGAAGAGGGTGTTATAATGAGACTTCTGGCTTTCCAACGCGAGGGAACGCGCCGCCTCGGTGTACGACGGGGCGAGTCGATCGTGGATCTGCAGGCACTCGAGGGGCGCTGGCCGAGCGAACTCGAGCAATTGCTTGCCGGTGGCACCGACGCGCTACGCTCTTTGGATACGGCGCTGGCGCGCGCCCCGCGCGAAGCGTGTGTGCCGCTGCACGAGGTGCGTCCGCTGCGTCCAATTGCCAATCCACCGAAGATTCTCTGTCTGGGTTTGAATTACGCCTCCCACGTCGCTGAGTCGATTTCCAAGCAACGTCCGAGTCATCCGATGCTGTTCCTGCGTGCGACGAGCTCACTGGTGGGCCCAGGCGAGCCCATCGTGCGGCCGGGCTGCTCGGAGCAGTTGGATTTCGAAGGCGAGCTGGTGGCCGTCATCGGGTGCCGCGCCAGGCACGTGTCTCCCGCGGACGCGTTGTCGATCGTCGCCGGGTACTCGATCTTCAACGACGGCTCCATCCGCAACTATCAGCGGCTCACGACCCAGTGGACGCTCGGCAAGAATTTCGACAACACCGGTGCGTTCGGCCCCGAGTTTGTCACCGCGGATGAGTTGCCGGCCGGGGCGGCGGGGCTGAAGCTCGAGACCCGCCTGAATGGGCAGGTGATGCAGAGTGCCAACACGACGGACATGCTATTTGGCGTTGCCGAAACCATCGCACTGCTCTCCGAGGCGATGACCCTCGAGGTCGGCGATTTGCTCGTGATGGGCACACCGGCTGGTGTCGGAGCCGCTCGCGAGCCGCCTGTATGGATGAAGCCCGGCGATGTCTGTGAGGTCGAGATCGAAGGGATCGGGACACTGCGCAATCCGATCGTGGCGGAGGGCGTTACCAGGACTTGACTGCGCTCATGAGTCACGACACGCAGTTCGATTACATCGTGATTGGGGCAGGCTCCGCGGGCGCCGTCATGGCTGCACGCCTGAGTGAAGATCCGACCGTGTCCGTGTTGCTGCTGGAGTCTGGTGGGCCGGCACGCAATCCCGGACTGCGCATGCCGATCGCGTTCGCCAAAGTGCATCGCTGGCGCCGCTTCAGTTGGCAACATGACTCCGACCCGGAGCCCGGGCTCAGAGGTAGAACGCTGCGGATGTGGCGCGGTCGCGTGCTCGGGGGCTCATCGAGCGTAAACGGGATGATCTATACCCGTGGGCATTTCGCGGATTACGAGCACTGGCGGGAGTTGGGGCTCGAGGGTTGGGGATACGCGGATGTGCTGCCCTACTTTCGGCGCCTCGAGCACAGTTGGCGTGGCGAAAGTCTCTACCACGGTGTCGGGGGTCCGATTCGCGTCAGCAAGGTCGAACTTCCCGTCGCGCATTATGATGCCTTCGAGCGCAGCGCAGCGGCGGCCGGACATCCCGTCTCGGCGGATCCCTATGGCGAGTCTCCCATCGGTGTCAGCCCCCTCGAGCTGACGGTGGGCGCTGGTGAGCGCTGGAGTACCGCAAAAGGTTATCTTGAACCGGCACTGTCGCGGGCAAACCTGACTGTCCGGACCCACAGTGTTGCAACACGCGTCCTGATCCGGCGGCAGCGTGCTTACGGTGTCGAGTATCTCCGGGACGGGAAACTCGAGCACGCCGTCGCGGCACACGAGGTCATCCTTTGCGCCGGCGCCATCCAGTCACCCAAACTGCTCATGCACTCGGGCATCGGACCTGCGTTGCGGCTGCGGGCGCTCGGTATCCCCGTCATTCTCAATCGAGCCGACGTCGGAGCGCATCTTCAGGAGCATCCCATCGTGCCGATCGTCTGGCGGGCGCGCCATACCAACACCTTCCTGAAGTACTTGCGCTGGGATCGTGCGGCGCTGGCCGCATTGCAGTGGGCAACGACCCGGGGCGGGCCCTTCGCAACCAACGGTTGCTATGCGAGCGTCTATGCAGAGTCACGACAAGGGCTCGAGCAGCCTGACATCCAGATCGTCGCCACGGCGGTCGGATTGGATGCGACCCCATGGTTCCCGGCGCTGACGGCCCGCCCGGTGCATCGATTCGTGGCGATCGCCGGGATACTCCATCCCGCAAGCCGCGGCTCGATCCAATTGCGCTCGGCCGATCCCTGGGACCCACCAAGCATCCGATACAACCTGCTCACCGCGGGGGAGGATCTGGAGGGAATGACACGCGCGATTGCAATGGCCCGCGACATCTATGCCCAAGCGCCGATGCGCGAGCTCGTGGCCCTGGAGATCTCACCGGGGGCGAGCCTCACACGCGACCACGACCTCGCGGAGTTCGTCCGCGGGAATGTGGGGTTGGGCCAGCATCCGGTCGGCACGTGCCGGATGGGAGCCGACGAGGATGCCGTCGTCGACGCGCAGTTGCGTCTACGCGGCCTCGAGGGGTTACGTGTGGTGGATGCCTCGGTTATGCCGAGCATGGTGGGGGGAAACACCAACATCCCTACTATCATGATCGCCGAGAAGGCCGCAGATTTGGTTCGTGGCCGGAGGCTTCCGGCCGTGCATGCTATTCCGACACAGGGTCTCTCGCGAATGGAGGTCAACGTATGACATTGCCTCATGACTCCGGCAATC
>JAQGOE010000044.1 GCA_028293725.1 Gammaproteobacteria bacterium
TGCGTGTCGTTCATCTGGATCGCGGCTTTTTCCGGAAGCGCGCTCCAATCGGAGTTGTTACGACGAAAGCGCCGGATGAGGTCGGCCAGCGAACAGGCCACCAGAAAATACTCCTGCACAAAGCGCAGACCCTGCCCCGTCGTGGTCGAGTCGTCCGGGTACAGCACCCGTGTCAGTGAGGCGGCTTCGAGTGCCTCGGCGACGGCACCCACGAACTCGCCGTGGCTGAATTCCTGGAGGTCGAAATAGTCGGTGGCGCTCGCCGCCCACAGCCGCAGCGTGTTAATGGTATTACCGCCGTAACCCACTACTGGCCTGTCGTAGGGCACGCCGATGAGGCTCGACGGTTTGCCCACGATCGCGCGCAATCTCCCACCCCGAACCTCATAAGAGCAATTGAGGCTGACCCGAACCCTCTCGTGCGGCCGCAGGACTTCCCAGGGGTCCTGATGGAGGAGCCAGTTGTCCGGCTGTTCCTGCTGCCAGCCGTCACAGAAGACCTGCCTGAACATGCCATATTCGTAGCGAAGCCCGTAACCCATGGCGGGCAGTTGCATTGTCGCCATCGAGTCGAGGAAGCAAGCTGCCAGGCGCCCGAGTCCGCCATTACCCAGTCCAGCGTCGGGTTCCTGCTCGAGGAGCCCGGGCCAGTCGAGTCCGTTCTCATCGGCAGCTCGTTTCACGATCGCATCGAGGAACAGGTTAGTCACGTTGTTGGCGAGCGCACGGCCAATGAGGAACTCCATCGAGAGATAGTAGATGCGCTTCGGGTTCGCCCGCGCATAGGTGCTCTCAGTGTTTATCCATCGTTGCGACAGAACATCGCGCACAGACCGGGCGAGAGCCTCGAATCGCTCGCGTGGGCCAGCTGTCTCAGGATCGACTACCTTGTCGAAAATGAGGTGGCGCTGATAGCCATCCATGCCCGCGAATTGAACCGGGCTGCGCTCGTACTGGCTACGAAGAGTTACATTGCGCTGGAGGATGGCCTGCGGCGGGCTCCTCATCTCACTGTTCGCGCCCATATCTGTGTGTCCTCTACCCGACTGTGGAAACACTCTACGTATGCGCCGCGTCGCGAACCATCCCCGTCAAATTGATACGGCATTTCCTCTGAGGAAACATCCACGTGGAAGCTGCACGGCTTGCGCGTGATTCTCCGCCAACTCGTCTTTTGGGCCTCGAGGAGCTCTCTCATTCTGGGTAGATCAGCGGACCTCATTCGGTGCCGCTCGTCTGCCATTAACAATCGTGAAAGTCAGCATTTACCCACCACGGATTGTTCGCCGCAGAGAGGGTGAGTACAGTGAAGTTGGTGATATCTATGCGTACAACCGCTCTCTCTGGCGCGTGCGCAGTCAGCATGCGCGTCCCCGGTAACAGACGGGCCAGCTCTTGGCGACTTCGCCTTCTACTGCCACTCCTGCTCATCTATCCCGTTTGCCCGCTTGTCCTTCAGGGATGTGCGGGCCTCGCCGTCGCAGAATCGACCGCCATGGTCGACTGGCAACCGCCGGCCAACGTACCGATGACGATCCGCACGCTCAATGCCGATGGTCGGTTTTCGCAGATATCGTCCGTCGCTGCGGCGGAACGACTTCGCGCACTGCATCCGGGGGAACCTCTCAACATCCTCGCGCTTTCCGGCGGCGGCGCCTATGGTGCCTTCGGCGCTGGAGCTGTGGCGGGCCTCACGCGCACGGACTCACGCCCGGATTTCACGGTTGTAACAGGTGTCAGCGTCGGCGCGCTAATCGCCCCTTACGCATTTCTGGGACCCACGTGGGGCGCCGACCTTCTCGATGTATTTACCAGTGCACCGGGAGAAGAACACTTGCTGCAATCACGCGGGCTCGCCGCAATCTTCGGCTCTAGCTTGTATAGCGGGAAGCCGTTGCAGCATCTCGTTGATGCGCACCTCAGCGACACAATGATTCAGGCCATCGCTCGCGAGACGAAGAAAGGACGCCTACTGCTTGTAGTCACGACTGATGTGGTTACGGGCATGCCGGTCGTGTGGGACCTCGGTGCGATCGCACAGAACGGTGGCCCAAACGCAAGAACCCTTCTTCGCGACGTCTTGGTGGCCTCCGCTAGCGTGCCCGGGATGTTCCCGCCGGTAATGATTCGCGTCAACAAGGACGGTGTGCCCCATGATGAAGCGCACGTTGACGGAGCCGCTACTTTGCCGTTCTTCGTGCCTCCGGCGTTCATGCAGACGCCGCCCGACACACGTGACGGCACGAACCACACAGCTGTGTACGTCATCATCGACGGTCCGCTGGGTGATCCGCCAAAGACGACACGATTGACGACGCGCTCAATTCTGTCGCGAAGCATTAATGCCGGGTTGAACCAGATGTTGCTGACAACGCTTGAATTGACTGCCGCGACTGCTCAACTACAGGGGGCAACACTTCAGTTCTCGGCGATGCCGATCGCCCATCCGCGTGGCGATCCCTATGACTTTCGCACTGACATGATGAAGCCCCTCTCCCGCTACGCGTACGAATGCGCGCAGGCGGGACGACTCTGGACGCCACTCGTCCGCACCGACAACGGTAGCGGGACATCACGTAGCATCACCGAGACGCAGGAAGTTCCGTGTCCGGCGGATGACGCGTCTATCAGGTTTGCTACGCTCGAGGCTCAGAACCCCACAGCACTGCCCTGACGGACATTGATCACTGTGCGGTCGGTGTTTGGAGTTGTTCAGTACGTATTCATGGAGAAAAACGGACCATGTCGGCGACGGGAGACGTCGGAGATCGCCTGACGGGCCATTGAGACAATGCCGGGGCGAATGAGGCGCGGTTTGGAGGACTGCGCGCAACTTCGACACAGTCATACTCGCATCAGCGTCAGGGTAATGGCCAAGGCGGAGCCAAAGTGGAGATGTTATGCACAGCCACAAATTAACGGGGCAGGAGCACATACACGTCACCGCAGCCGCGATTGCGCTGTTAGCGGGCTGCGCGCATCACCCCCCGCCGCAGCAGTTCACGGCAGCCGCGCCTTTCAGCCGCACTTTTACCGGCTCCGGCGATGCGGTGTGTTGGAGTGTCAAACGCGCCCTCCTCAGCCAGGGTTATATGCTCGATCGTCCGAACGATGCCGGCGTGCTGACAGGCTTACGTGATGAGCAGCCGAAACCGAAGTTGAACGTCACGATGCGGCTACAGACGACCTGTGCCGACAATCGTAACGGTACGAGCATCGTGTTCGTGACCGCGACGCGTGAGGAAAATCAGCTGCAGAAGATGAAGCAGACCACCAGCATGGGCGTCGGACCCGCAACCTTGACCATGCCCTCCGGCTCGGCTCGAGTTCTGGGAACCGTGCGGCGCGAAACCATCAAAGACCCGGAGTTTTACGGTCAGTTCTTTTCGCTGGTACAGAATTTCGCGGATCAGGAGCGGGTTTCGCAAGGATCGCGGTTAGCGAGTGATGGCGACGTGGCCGGCCCGCCGGCGAAACGCCCGGCGCGGTTGACCAGTGAAGTGGCGCAGGATGCACCGCCACCCGACAACCGACCCCAGCCCAGGCAGTCGGCTGCCCAACTGCCAGCCCCGAATCAGTAAGACGCGTCCGAGCGTCGTGGGAGGCGTGCTCGGAACACAACCAAACACCGACGCTAGTCAGGTGATCAGTTGTTAGGTGACGAAGGAGGTTCCATGAAACGCACTACCCTCATCGCGATGACCGTTGGGTCAATCCTCGGAGCGGCGCTCCCTGGCGCATATGCGCAGGCGCAAAGCAGTGGCGTCGCGGATGCCGATAACCAGCAACAGCGATTGCAAACACAACAGGTAAACCCGCGGGTGGGCTCGGCTGGCCCTAGCGCGCCACAGACGACTGCCCCAGCCGTGGGTCAGGCGGGTCCGGGGGCGCCGCAGACCACAGCGCCTGCGGTGGGGCAGGCGGGACCTAGTCCTACCGATAAAGACAACGTCCAGCACGATCGAGCGGACATACGTGCCGACCGCAAGGACATCGCGCAGGATCGAGCCGATCTTCGCTCTGACGAGCGCGACCTACGCCAGGACTATCGGCAGCAGCGTGATGGTGTAAACGAGCAGGACGCAATCAAACAGGAGCGTGCCGACATCCGCGCCGACCGCCGTGACATCGCGCATGACCGGGCAGATATTTCGGCTGATCAGCGTGATGCCAACCACAGCGAGAACGGCACCCGCCGTGATGCGCGCGACGACGAAGCGCGCGGCATCGCGAAAAACCGGGCCGACGATATCGACCGCGACCGCGCGGATATCGCCCATGACAGAGCGAATATTGGCGCGAATGAGAAGAGCATCGCCCAGAATCGGACGGACATCCGCACCGACCGTGCCGATATCGCACAGGACCGGGCCAATATTGGCGCGAATGAGAAGAGCGTTGCCCAGAATCAGGCGGACATCCGCAGCGACCGCGCGGATCTTGCGCAGGACCGGGCCAATATCAGCGCCAACGAAAAGAACATCGCGCAAAACCGGGCCGACATCCGCACCGATCGGGCGGACATTGCCCAGGATCAGGCCAACATGCGTACCGAGCAGCGCGATCTGCATCATGACTACGCCGAGCAGCGCGCGGGTGTAAATGAGCAGGGCGCAATCAATCAGGCGCGCACTGCGCTCCGCACCGATCGCCAGGACATCGCGCAGGACCGCGGTGACATTCGCACAGACGCGAACAACATCCGCAGCGACCAGCGCAATATCCAAACGGACCGAAGCGACGTTGCCCGGGACCGCAGTGACATCCGCACAGACGCGAACAACGTACGCGCGGATCAGCGCAACATCCAGGCGGACCGAAGGGACATTGCGCAGGATCGCAGTGCCATCCGTACCGACTCGAACAATATTCACACCGACACTAGAAACATTGGTACGGATCAGCGCGACATCCACGCAGACCGACAGGACCTGCGAGCGGATCGTCACGATCTGCGTGCCAACGGCCAGGACTTCCGCACTGCCAACCCGGCTCAGACGCAGCAGAAGGTTGCCCGCAACGACGTCCACCCCGGACCACAGCCTGTCAACACCGGAAAGGTACAGCTGACCTCAGCCACGCTGGCCAACAACACGGCGGAGAACGACAAGAAAGCCCAGAACCAGCAGACGACGCACAAGGCGTGGTACCACTGGATCTGGTAGGCCTGCCGCTGCAAGCGTAAGCCGTCCAAGGGGCCTGCACGGAATCGGACTCCGTGCAGGCTTCATCAGCATCAGAGCGCCTAAATCGCGCCAGATTTGTAACTCACACCGATCAACGGCCCATGTCAGGCTGTCTCACAACCTCTAAACAGCCAGACGAGTGCAACTTACGAGCGACCTCGTCCAATTCGGAGACCGCTATGACCATGACTACGAGCGAACAACCTGCCACACACACCCCGCCGATCGTGTCGCCGGAGGCCTGGAACCTTGCGCATCAGCAGATGCTCGTGAAGGAGAAGGCCCTGACGCGAGCCCGTGACGCCCTGGCGGCCGAACGCCGGCGGATGCCGTGGATGGCCGTCGACAAGGCGTACGAATTCGAGGGGCCACAGGGTAAGGTTAGCCTGCTCGACCTATTCGAGGGCCGTAGACAACTGATCGTCTACCGCGCCTTCTTCGAGCCCGGAGTGTTCGGCTGGCCAGATCACGCCTGCCGCGGCTGCTCCCTGGGCGCCGATCAGGTCGCCCACTTGGCCCATCTGAACGCTCGCGATACCACGCTCGCGTACGCCTCGCGCGCGCCACAGAAGGACATCGAGCGCCTGAAGGCACGAATGGGTTGGAAGATGCCTTGGTACACCATCACAGACAGCTTCGACACCGACTTCGGCGTGAACGAGTGGCACGGCCACAATGCATTCATCCGCGACGGCAACAAGGTGTTCCGCACTTACCTCATCAATGGCCGCGGCGACGAGGCGATGGGCACCACCTGGAGTTACCTCGACATCACGGCGCTCGGCCGGCAGGAGATTTGGGAGGACTCACCGAAGGGTTACCCCCAGACCCCGCCGTACAAGTGGTGGAATTGGCACGATAATTACGACGCCGAGGCCTCACCCAACCCGAAGTGGGTCGCGGTGTCCGACGCTGGCGAAGCGGCCTTCCGAAAGAGCGACGCAGAGACGAAAACTTCCTGATTACCGTCTGCCGCGCCCGACCGACACGCTCTGCGAGTCGGCGGGCGCGAGGATTACCGCGAGCGGCGCGGCCCGAGTCTCCCGGAATAAGATTCCCTCAGGGCATGCCCCAGTCGCTCCACACCGCTACGTATAGCCCGAATGTCGGCGCACGCGACCCCCAACACGAGAGCCGGAGACATCGATCGGTCGATCGTCAACTTCGACAGTGCGACCGAGTCCACACCGCGCTCGGCAGCCCTGCGACAAGCTTCATTCTCCTCAATCCCCTTGGCGAGCCAGCCCACAATTTGCAGGCCGGCGCCGACTGGGGACAACTCCATGACGTCCTTGATCCTGCGTTGCGCACAACGGACCAGCGCGTCGAACCGCGCCGTGTACAACTCGTGCATGCGTCGCATGTGCTGATCTAAATACCCCTCCGAGATGAAATCAGCGAGCGTCACCTGGTCCAGTACGGAGGGGAAGCGATCGAGGACAGACCGCGCGGCCGACACCGCGTCGACGAGAGTTGGAGGAACCACGAGAAAGCCCAGCCGCAGCCCGGGGAATAGCATCTTGTTGAAGGTGTTTGAATAAATGACGCACCCGTCGGCATCCAGGCTTTGGAGTGCCGCAAGCGGCCGACCGGAGAACCGCAGTTGACTGTCGTAGTCGTCCTCAAATATCCAGGCTCCCTCCTCGCGCGCCCACTGTAGCAGCGCCAGCCGGCGTCGTAGCGACATCCCCATTCCCAGGGGGAACTGGCAGCCGGGAGTCACGTACGCAAACTTTGCGGAGCGGCAACGGCGCCGTCCCGCATCGCAGTCGATTCCTTCCGCGTCAACCGGAACCCCGATCACCTCGGCTCCCGAAGCACGCAGCAAAGACGTCGCGCCAACGTAGCCCGGATCCTCCATCCATACCTGATCGCCCGGATCGAGGACCAGTCGTGTGATCAGGTCCAGCGATTGTTGCGTACCTGTGGTGATCACTACTTGCTCAGCCGTGCATTTCACTCCTCTCGTCAACCCGACATGAGCGGCGACTGTCTCCCGCAAGGGCCGGAACCCGAGAATTTCACCGTGAGCGAGCAGGCCAGGCGCCGAGCTGCGCAAGCCCCGTGCAGCGATCCGACTCCACAATCTGGTCGGAAAGGCGTCTAGCGCGGGACGGTCCAGTCGGAATGTCTCCACGCTGCGGTTCGCACAAAGGGATGGAAAGGGATTCTCAGCAAGCCGCCGGCCACGTGCGGAGAGCGACGCACCCTTGGACCTCGCCTCCAGCAGGGATTCCGGAAGCATCCGTCGCACGAAAGTGCCATTACCGACAGTGCTCTCAACGTACCCCTCGGCGGCCAACTGATCGAATGCGGCCACGACCGTTCCACGAGCCACGCGGTATTGGGAAGCAACGCTGCGGGTGGAAGGTAGTCTGTTGCCCGGTGGAAGCCGGCCGTCAACAATGGCGGTCCGAATCTCGTCGTACAGCCACCGGAACAGCGTCGCGCCGTTCGAGCGGTCCCGCAGCACCAGCGAGGCGTTTTGTCTTTTCTTCGGCACGTCAGCAGAGGGGCAGCGTCACAATAATGGTCCATCACAGGGTTAAATAATGGCCCAATACACTGATCCACTGGAAGGCTACCATCATACGCTCGTATTTGCTGCCAGATCGCATGCCAAGCACGTCGTGCGGGAGGAGGAACGATGCGCGCAGTTGGCGCAGGTCATGTCCTGTTTGCGCTGGGTTTCGCCGTCGTGGGGGCCATTGGCCTGGGAGCGCACGATTTCGTTCTCTCTCAACAGCCCATTCCTGCGTGGATACCGTGGCGAGAGGCCCTTGCATGTGCTTCTGGCGCCTTGCTGTTGGTTACGGCAGTCGGCCTGTTGGTTCCCCGCGTAGCCAGGGTTGCCGCGCGCGTGTTGGCAGCGTACCTGCTCCTGTGGGTGCTTGTGTTACAGCTGCCGCGCGCGGTGGCGAATCCCCAGGTGGAGGGGTATTGGCTCGGCGTGGGCGAGGATCTCACGCTCGCCACCGGGGGTTGGATCATCTTTTGTGCCATCGCGGGGCGCAGCGATTCGAGTCTGCGGGTGGCGCGAGCTCTCTTCGGCCTCGCGCTCGTGCCCATTGGACTTTCCCACTTCTTCTATCTCAAGGAGACAGTGGGGTTCATTCCGCCATGGCTGCCTTTTCGCACGTTCCTAGCCTGTCTCACGGGGGCCGCGCATATCGCGGCGGGCTCGGCGATCGCGTTCGGAATCGTGCCGCGGTCGGCCGCGACGTTGGAGGCCGTGATGGAGAGTCTGTTCACGCTCATCGTATGGGTGAGTGCCGTCATCACAGCACCCACGAACCGTGACGGCTGGGTGAACCTCTTTATTTCGACCGCGCTGAGCGCGGCGGCCTGGGCCGTGGCGGAGTCCCTCCGCCAGCAGCCTTGGGCGGCGTTCGCGCGAAGTAGCGATCCCAATGAAGCGCCGACCGGCTCCGTCCCACGCGTACGGTCAAGACCGCATCACCACCCTCCCCGCTGATTGGCGAAACCGAGCTGCTTGCCCTGTGGCACAGCGTCCTGGAGCACGCCGAGACCAACTAAGAGCGACATGGACTCCGCTGCTTATTAGGGAACGGGAGTCGCTGGATGGTAAGACAGCGTACCTCCCAAAAGCCACAGCAGAAACAACACGAGGGGCGTATTGATCAGGAATTGAATGAACGAGTAGCCGATCAAATCGCGCGCCTTCAATCCAAGCACGCCTAGAACCGGCAACATCCAGAACGGGTTGATCAGATTGGGCAACGCTTCGGCCGCATTGTAGATCTGCACCGTCCATCCCAGGTTGTAATGCAGGTTTGAGGCCGCCTGCATCACGTAGGGGGCCTCAATCACCCATTTACCGCCCCCGGATGGAATGAAAAGTCCGAGTACCGCAGAGTAGATACCGATGAACAAGGCAAACGTACCGTGGCTGGCGACATGCGTAAACGCATCGCTCAACGCGGTCGCGAGAGTAGCGCCTCGAGAATTGGCCGCTCCGGTGAGGATCGCGGCGATAGCGCCCATCAACGGGAATTGAATCAGGATGCTCGCAACGTTCGGGACGCTGCGCAGCACCGAGTCGATGAAACGCCGTGGTGTCCAGTGAAGCAGGAGACCGAGCATGATGAAAATGAGATTGTAGGTATTCAGGCTGGAGATGGCGACCAACAGCCCCTTGGCAGCGACTTGCTGTACCAACCAGGTCGCTATCAGCACCACGATCAACGCGTTTGGTATCGGGCTGTGCTCTAGCCACTCGCCTGGTCGCGTATGTCCCAGGTCGCTCGCCTTGCGCGATTCGAGTGACACGCCGAGATCCTGGGCGACGCACGCTCTCTTGTCGTCAGGTGCAGATCGCCAGGCGGTCCAGGTGCTGACTGCGATGATCACTGCCGCAAGCAACATCGACTGCCAACGAAATATGGTTTCAGTGAATGGGATGAGACCTGTGATCGCCCGCATGGCCGGTGGCATGCTCGCTGCGTTTGCCTGGAGTTGCGCCGCCGAGGAGGAGAGCCCCAGCGCCCACACCGAGCCCATGCCCAGGCAGGCCGCGGCGCCCGCCGCCCGATAGTCCAGGCGTAGATCTGTACGCTGCGCAATCGCACGGACCAGCAGGCTCGCGAGAATCAGCGCGAGCCCCCAGTGAATCAAAGACACGAGCATCGCGAATAACGCTACCAACATAACAGCGGATCGGCCGGTGCGCGGCACGACGCCGAGACGCTGGATCAGCTTGCTCACTGGAGGCGAGTCGGCGGTCACGTAGCCGCCGATGATGATGAAAGTCATCTGCATCGTGAAGGGAATCAGGCTCCAATAGCCCTCGCCGAAACTCCCCGCGACCTGCGCGGGCGAAGCACCCAGCAGTAAAGCGGCGATAACAACGACAGCCACGGCTACGACGGCAAAGACGTAGGCGTCCGGGAACCACCGCTCACACCACGAGCACGAGATCTGCGCAAGCGCCGCTAACCGTGACTCGGCTCTCGCAGGTGTATCCATTGTTCGACTCCCTCGAAACCGCGGGTAACAGGCACGCCATTGTAATCCACTAACACCCCGTCCCAACCGCTTTCATCCCACCCCGCAAGATCGCGACCAATGAACTCCAGGAAAGCGGACCTAAGTCGTAGCACTATTCACCGCGGCGACTTGCCTCTTTTTGCTACCACGAAATTGGTTGATCAACCACTTTTTTGGTACCGTACCGTCATGAACGCCGACTCGAAACCGTCTTCGTCACTGGAACAGGTGCTGGGAGCCAAGAGCAAAGTGGCGGTGCTCCGCCGTCTATTTCACTCCAAACTCGGCCATTCCGGCGGCGCGATAGCGAGGCAGACAGGGGTGGCCTTGTTTGCGGTTCAAAAGACGCTTGCCTCGCTGGAAGGCATTGGACTTGTCGACGTCGAGCGAGGTCCTGTCGAAAACCGCTACCGATTAAACACCCGGCACTACCTTGTCGAACACGGACTTCGCGCCCTGTTCGAAGGTGAGCGGCACATGCCGCGGGTACTCGCTCGGGAGTTACGCGGCTTGCTCGAAGGCAAAGTCATCGCCGCTGGCCTATTCGGCTCCTTCGCCCGCGGTGCTGCGCGCGCGGGATCCGATATCGATCTCTTTGTCGTTGTAAAAACGCTCAAAGATAAGGAGGACATCAGTCGGATACTGTCCGATGCCCAACCCGACATGACGCGACGATATGGCTGGCCCGTGCAGGCTGTCATTTTTGAACGGCGGCGACTGGCTGAGGGCCTCATGAAGGGTCAGACGCTACTCGATGAGGCCGCTGGCGATTGGCAGCATGTGGCAGGGCTGACGCCGCGCGAATTGCGGAAATTACTCGCCTCGGCGAAGACTCCGCGGCTGCATCCATGAATCCCGGACCCGTGCGCTCCTCGAGTGAACAGCACGCGGACGCGCAACGTTTACTGTTGGAAGCGACGAAGAAGGTACCCGAGAAGGTGCTGCGGGCTTACGGTTCCGTCGTGCAGGCCAAGTTCGAGTACGAATACTCCGGCGATGTATTTACACCGGCGGCCGCCCGACGCTTGCTCGTGAAAGCAGAGGTTTTTTACGGCTGGGCACAGGAACAACTGCGTTGACGCAGGCAATATCGATCGCGCAGCCTGTGTAGTTGCGATGTCCGACCACTACAATTCCAGTTCCATGAACACCGTGATATCCCGAAAGTCCTCCGGAATCTCGTAGTACGCGGGGCACTCCCTGAAGCCGATCTCACGGTACATTGCGATGGCGGATCGCATGAAAGAGACCGTCTCGAGCCTCATCAGCCCATACTGGTTTCGTTGCGCGCAGTCCATCAGGGACCTGACGATCCGCCGGCCGAGCTTCTTGCCCCGGTACTGAGTTCGGACATACACGCGCTTCAACTCGCAGACACCGGGACTTAGTTTGGTGAACGCTCCGCATCCCGCCGAGTTGTCCGCGTACTTGGCCCACAACAACACGCCGTCAGGCGGCGCATACTCCCCAGGAAGGGGAGCGTCTACTTTACTGTAATAGAACTGCTGGGCCAGCGCCGAGTCGAAGCCAAGCTCGCTGACACGGGCGCAATCCCAGGCCATGAGCTCAACG
>JAQGOE010000209.1 GCA_028293725.1 Gammaproteobacteria bacterium
TTGCCCGCATCCACGGTGAGCGTGATGCCCGTGATGTTCTTTGCCTTCTCGCCGAGCAGAAATTCAACACTGTTGGCAACGTCGCTGCCGTCGGCCATGCGCTTCAGGGCGCTCCGTCGCATGATCCGGTCTCGCTGCCCCCCGCTCAGATCGTGAGTCATCTCGGTGGCGACGAACCCGGGCGCGATCGCATTGACGGTAATGCCGAGCTGCCCCACTTCGCGTGCCAGGGAACGCGTGAAGCCGACGAGAGACGCTTTTGTGGCGGAGTAGGCTGACAGGCCGCTGTAGCCGGTGGAGGCCACGATGGAAGAAATGTTGATGATCCGCCCGGCCCGCTCGATCATCATCGAGCGCAACACGTACTTGCTGAGAATAATGGGCGAGACGGTGTTGAGTCGGACGAGATTCTCGATCTGCTCATCGCGCATGATGGTCAGCACGCCGGCGGTGCCGAGGCCGGCATTGTTGACGAGACCGTAGAGCGGTCCGAATTCCTTGCGCAGGTCGCCGACAAACGCGGCGATGCCCGCGGTGTTGGTGAGATCGAAGCCGCGGAACTGGATCTCGCCGCATTGCGCCTTCGCGCTCGTCGCCGCGGCGGAGCGCAGTTCATCCGTCTCGCTGCGCGCGACCGCGATTACGCGATAGCCGGCGGCGGCGAGCGTGGTGGAGATCGCCAGTCCGAGACCGCGGCTGCCTCCAGTGACAATGACGTTAAGCACCGGGGCGCACCAATTTGCCGGCAGCCGATACTTCCAATGAGGGGACGATCCGCACCATAGCCGGTACCTTGTGAGCAGGGAGCCCGCGGCGGCAGGCCTCGATGATCTCTCGCGTCAACGCGGCCCCTTCAGGACGCTCGCCCGGTATGTCTTTGTCATCCGCCAATACGACTTCCGCAGTGACCACGGCGCCAGTGATTGGATTACGGCGTGCCCTGACGAGAGACATCCGCACCCACGGTATGGCGTTGATGACGGCCTCAACCTCTTCGGGATGTACTTTCAGCCCGCCGACATTGATGACGCCACCGGCGCGCCCAATGAAATGGTAGCGCCCGTCGCGCAATTCGACCCTGTCACCGGTATCGACAAAACCATCCGCGCCGCGCAACGGTGCTGCCTGCTCACCGAGATAGCGTATGGCGTTGCCGTCGGAACGGATGCGCAGTGTGCCGTCCTCCACTTTCAGCTCCACCGGTCCCGGCGCGCCGACGAGGGCTTCCGGAAAGCCGGCGAGCCCGTCGCCGACCTCGAATGCAACACCCGCTTCCGTCGACGCGAACGCGTGCGCCACCCCGGAATTCGGGTAAGCCGCCTCGAGATTGTCGAGGATCGATTGATCCGCTATCTCTCCGGAGAGGCGCACATACGCTGGAGCGATTGTCGCGGCCACGCCGCTCATGAGCGACCGGCGCCAATGCGAAGGGGTTCCGGAGATGTGAGTGATGCCCGCGGCGGCGGCTCGGCCGAGAAACTCGGTGATGGGTTCTTTGGGATCCGAGAGCACGAGCGAGCCACCCCGGAGTGCCGCACGCAGGAAAATCTGCAGGCCACCGTAACGCCTGATGTCGTAGAAGGTGCTCCACACTGGCGGGCTAGTCCCCGGCTGCTGCCCGGCCTGTTGATAAACAATGGCGCTGGTGAGGCTTGCCAAGGTGTGCAACACCAGTTTCGGCGCTCCCGTCGTTCCCGAAGTCAGCAGTATCCACTCGGTCTCGTGCGTACAGTGCCGCCTGAGAGGCTCGGCAGTGAGCGCGGGGTGGGCCGTCACGGAAAGCTCGAGGCCCGCGCCGTTCTCCTCGGGTACAGCGGCGTCGCGAATCCAGGCGACGGCCCCCGAGGTTTGAATCACATCTGGAAAATGGCCCGGCGCCAGATCTGGCGGGCACAGCACGATTCGCTGCGCGACGCCATCCAACTCAATCAGGGCAAGCGCCGCGGTCAGCTGGTCCTTGGCCGCGAGCAGAACCGCGCGGCCCCGAAATTCCTCGAGCCTTCCACCCAGAGCCGAAGCCCCCGCCAGTTCGGCCAGCCTGAGCGCCGTGCTGGAGCTGTGGAACACGCCGGCGGGGAGCTGCCCTTCGGCGCACATCGCCCCCCAGAGCCACATCGGGTTACCCCGCTGAATGTTCGTAGAGCCTGACGAAGTCGCCGAACGTGACGGGAAATTCCACCGCCTCTTCGGCATTGAATGGATCGCGACCGAGCTCGTCTTCGAGACGCGCGACCACAATAGCAAAGCTCAGTGAATCGAGACCCGATTGCAGCAGTTTCAAATCATCGGTCAATGGCGCCAGGCGGCGCTGCTGCTCGTCCGCGACGGCTTCGAATTGTGAAACGATTGTGGCTCGTACCGACGACATCCCGCGCTCCTTTTTCATTTTATTGCTTTGCTACTGATAGTAAGCCCGCTCGATCACAAAAGCATCTCCGGCCGCGCCCACGCTATGGCCGCATGGCCTGAAGGGCGCCCGTTCCCGGTGCAGGCGACGGTCGGACCGCGGCTGGACTACATAATACGTGCAAAAAAGCCTTAAAAATATGGCATTTCGAACCTTCGCTGCGGGGCGCGGCATAGGCAATCGCACATTCGGGTGACCGGTAGTACGGAGCCGACTATGGCGTCTGAGGCACTGCGCAGCTGCTCTCTCTCCAGCGCGCGCGCGGGCGGACGGCAATGCCGCCGACTCATCGCGAGCGCGATCGTGCCGACGTGATGGTGTGAACGGTGACGGCGTCTGTGTTTGTGTCACCAACATTGCAGCGTTGTGACAGGCATCACAGTTGTACCCGTGCGGGCCCCTCGTGCGCTGTGGCCCGATGTTAGGTTTGCACAGGCGCGGCGGTAATTCCGGCACGCGCGCTCCGCAAACCAACAGCAGCGCGTGACGCGAAAGTCAAGCTTGGCGGCGCGAGTGTCGCCGATCAACTACGTCGGCAACCTGAGACATGTTGTTCCGCGCACGAGATCGGGTTTTACTCCGCCGCGACTTAATAAGACGACGGTTCGCCATTTGGCGACAGTCGTCAACGCGACGTGACCGGCTAATCCACCCATCGCATGTGGGACAGCCGCACGCATCTTGTTTGAGCTATTTTTTCGGGCGGGAATACATGCGCACTCCATTACTGACTTCCGGTAAGGCCGGCGGCGGCCTGCTTGCCGGCGCCGTTCTGGCACTGTCGTTCGCGACGGTCACTCATGCTTCGACATCAATCTCCGGCACACCCGCCACCTCGGTGGCAGCAACACGGTATTACGGCTTCCAGTCGTGGGCCACGGACACCGATCATCTGGCGTTGAGCTACTCGATCGCGAATAAGCCTTCGTGGGCCACGTTCGATGCAAAATACGGGCATCTTTACGGCACTCCGACTGCCGCGAATGTTGGCACGTACAGCAACATCGTGATTACCGCGAGCGACGGCGTTTCCAAGGCATCCCTGCCTGCTTTCTCGATAAAGGTGACGGGGACGGGCTCCAGCGGCGGGTCGGGCAGCACGGGCGGCTCGTCGGGTGCTGCGGGCGCGGCAACCGTGAACTGGCACCCGCCGACCGAAAACACGAGCGGCGCGACGATCACCAACCTCGCGGGTTACTTGGTTGTGTGGGGCACTAACAAGAACGCCATGACTTCGTTTGTGACACTCGCGAATCCGGGTCTGACCAGCTACGTCGTCGAGAATCTCACTGCGGGGACGTACTACTTCGGAGTCGTCGCTTACAACAGTGCGGGAGCCAGGAGCGCGGTATCGAGTATCGTCAGCAAGACGATCAAGTAGAGCTGGGAATGGGCTTGCCCGCGGCGGCAGGCTCGGAGTGGCCGCGGTGGCGGGCGCTCGTCCGCCGCGCTCAACGGCCGCGTGCTAGTTGCTCCATGCAGCGTGCGAACAGCTCGTTGAGACTGGAGATGTTGAGTTTCGAGTAAGCCCGCCGACGCAGGGTAGCGACCGTCGGCGGTTTTATTCCGAGCTCTGAGGCGACTCCGTGAACGG
>JAQGOE010000228.1 GCA_028293725.1 Gammaproteobacteria bacterium
CTGTCAGGGGTGTTCGGCTACGCAAGCACCGCAGCCGGTGGGTTGATTACGGCGTCCAACAAGGTCTGGTCGGGTGCGGTCTCGGGGAGTCAATTGGTCTTCGACGGCGGAGCGCGTCGGGGCGCGGTGGCTGCGGCACAAGCAGCTTACGATCAGAGTGTTGCAAATTACCGCGAGGTTGTGCTCAGCGCTTTCGGGGAGGTGGAGGACGGCTTGTCGAGCTTGCGTGTGCTTGCCGAGCAGGCAGAGGCGGAGCACCGCGCTGTGACGTTGTCGCGTCGCGCGGTCGATATCGCCGTTCATGAATATGAAGCCGGTCTCCAAAGTTATACGACTGTTGCAACGGCGCAGGCTACAGCGCTTTCGAACGAGGAGGCCGAGTTGCAGGTTGCGTCGAATCGACTTGTTCAGAGTGTCGCGTTGATCAAGGCGTTGGGCGGGGGGTGGGAGGCTGCTTAAGGCTTTGTAGTGGTTGGGGGGATGGGAGAGGTGATGCGCGAAGCTCGCATGGCGTGGCGTCCTGCGAAATCTGCCATACACTAGTGCGTGAAGGCCTCGTGCGGCAAGGTCGCGCGCGAAGCAGGTGAAGGGCAACGGTGCGATAATGAGCCTTGCCTTCGCCCCGACCCAGACGTTCTGCAGATCCGCCGCTGGCCGGAATTGCGCGACCGCGAGGGCGGGGCGATCGTGGCAGCGTATTGGAAGGCTCGGCTCCGCCAGCGAGCGCTAACCGCTTGAGACAGGGCGACTCGCACCAATAGAGATTCGTTTGCCCGCGCTTGGGTCCAGCAGGCGCCTAGGCGTCCTAGTCGCGCAACCCTGGGGCTCTAGAGGCCTAAGTGGGGCCGGCGCGGGGGCACGCGGACGAATATGGAGCCTTAAGCTGTAACGCGGCCGACAGCCAGATCAGCAGAGATTTTTGAAGCGAAACATGTACAAGAACATGTACAAATTAGAGATATGATGGAAAATCGGAGCGACGTAAGTGCCTGGGAAATAAAGAGAAGACGCACGTTTGCAATCATCTCCCACCCGGACGCCGGCAAGACCACACTAACGGAGAAACTGCTGCTGTTCGGGGGCGCCATCCAGATGGCGGGTACCGTGAAAGGGCGCAAGGCGGCCCGGCATGCGACGTCCGACTGGATGCGGCTCGAGCAGCAACGCGGAATCTCGATCACGTCTTCGGTCATGCAGTTTCCCTATCGGGACGACATCGTGAACCTGCTCGATACGCCAGGACACGAAGACTTCTCCGAGGATACGTACCGCACGCTCACCGCAGTCGATTCGGCGCTCATGGTCATCGACTGCGCCAAGGGCGTCGAGCAGCGCACCATCAAGTTGATGGAGGTTTGCCGGCTGCGCGACACGCCGATCATGACTTTCATCAACAAGCTCGATCGCGATGGCCGACAGCCCATCGAGCTCCTCGACGAGATCGAGAAAGTACTCAATATCCGCACCACGCCGATTACCTGGCCCATCGGCATGGGGCGCGAGTTGCGCGGCATCTATCACCTGCTCGAGGATCGCATCTACGCCTACGAGGCTGGCGATAAGGGCAGGGTCGGCGAGAATCGTACGATCGAGGGAATCGCGAGCGCCGCGGCGCGCGAGTTTCTCGGCGACATGGCCGGGGCCTTCGATGATGAGATCGAGCTCGTGAAGGGTGCCACGGAGGCGTTCGATCCCGAGGCGTATCGGGCCGGCCGCCTCACACCGGTGTTTTTCGGGTCCGCCATCAACAACTTCGGTGTGGAGGAGTTGCTGGCTTCGTTTACGGTCCACGCTCCGGGTCCCTTGGAGCGCGAAACACGTGAGCGGATGGTCGATCCGTTGGAACCGACGTTATCGGGATTCGTATTCAAGATCCAGGCTAACATGGACCCCGCGCACCGCGACCGGATCGCGTTCCTGCGCCTGTGCTCGGGAAAGTACACGCGCGGCATGCGCCTCTACCACGTACGGCTCGGCAAGGAGGTCCGCGTTGCCGACGCACTCACGTTCATGGCTTCGGATCGTGCGGCGGCCGAAGAGGCCTTCGCGGGCGACATCATCGGTCTTCACAATCACGGCACGATCAACATCGGCGATACGTTCACCGAAGGCGAGCGTCTCAGCTTCACTGGTGTTCCAAACTTCGCGCCCGAGCTGTTTCGCCGTGCGGTGTTGAAGGACCCCTTGAAAATGAAGGCTTTGCAAAAGGGCTTGTCGCAGCTGTGCGAGGAAGGCGCGACACAGCTGTTCAAGCCATTGCGTAACAACGACCTCATACTCGGAGCCGTGGGACAACTGCAGTTCGAAGTAGTCGCGTTCCGCCTGCAGGATGAGTACGGCGTGCAATGTGTGTTCGATACGGTGAACGTGCACACGGCGCGCTGGATCAGCGGCGGCGACGAGCGGAAGATTGAGGAATTCCGCGCCAAGGCGTATGACAATCTCGCCGTGGATCACAGCGGTGCGCTGGTTTATCTGGCCACCGGACGTGTGAATCTCGAGCTCACGCTCGAGCGCTGGCCGGATATCGTGTTCCGGGAGACCCGGGAGCTGGCGGCCTAGAAGGTTGGGCCGGGATTGGGAGATCGATATCGATGAATGAAGTAGCCGCTCCGGTTGTGCCGATTACGCGCGAGCACGCCTTCCATGCCCTCTACGAGGCCGCGGAGCTCGAGCACAATCTGATGTGCACCTACCTCTACGCTGCCTTCAGCCTGAAGGATGGCGAAGTGGATGGCCTGTCCGCCGTGGAGGCCGACGCCGTAAAGAGATGGCGCAGCGTGTTGATCAAAGTGGCGGTCGAGGAGATGGGGCATCTCACCGCTGTCTGGAATATCACGGCGGCGCTGGGCGGCGCGCCCCGTTTCGGCCGCACGAACTTTCCGCTCGATCCCGGCCTCCTGCCGGCCGGCATCGTTGTGAAACTGGCGCCTTTCAACCCGGCGACCCTACAGCACTTCGTGTTTCTCGAGCGGCCGACCGGCTCCACAGAGCGCGATGGTGAAGGGTTCGCCCATGAGCGTGCCTACACCCGCGGCAGTGACACGCGCCGGCTGATTCCGATGGGGTTGAATTACGACACGGTAGGGGATTTCTACATCGCGCTGTCGAAGGGTCTGCGCGAGATCGTCTCGCAGTACGGCGAGGACGCTACGTTCGACGGGGATCCCGCATTACAGATGTCCCCGAATGAGATCGATCTGATGGGCGCGAAGCCTGTCATTTGTTCGAAGACGGCGCTGGCTGCGTTCGACGCCATCGTGGTGCAGGGTGAAGGCGCGCCGAGCGATTCGGTCGGCTCGCACTACCAGAAGTTCGTGGGTGTGCGGGAGGAATACGAGCGGTTGCTGCAGAAAAATCCCGCGTTCGTGCCGGCGTATCCCGCGGCGACGAACCCGGTTCTACGGCGTCCCCCTCGACCGGAGGGGCGTGTCTGGTTGGAGAATCCGGAAGCGATTGCGGTCGTTGATCTGGCGAACGCGTGTTACGGGTTGATGTTGCGTCTTCTTGCCTACGCATACGCTCTGCCGGGGCCTTCCGCGGAGAAGGCACTCACTGTTGATCTGGCGATCTGTCTCATGCGTGCGGTGGTGCCGTTGGCCGAGCGTGCCGCGCGACTGCCCGCGGGGCCGTCCAACCCCGGATGTCACGCGGGGATGTCATTTACCGCGCTTCGGGACAACGCCGCATTGCCGCCTGGGCGAGCCGCGCGGCGGTTCTTTGTGGAGCGCTTCGGGCAGCTTGCGGCGGTGGGGGAGACTTTGCGCACGTGTGGCGACCCGCGCGCGGTCGCGGCGGCGGATTTGTTGACGTCGCTGTTGAAGAGGGCGACGCGGGGGTTTGATTTGTCGAAGCCGGCGGCGGCTAACGGCGCGTCGGCCAACGGTGCGGCGACCCAGTCAGCAGTGGCTGGCACGGCCCAAACGGCTCGTGTCGACGGCCCATCCTCCACCGTGGTGAACGGTATCGAGACCGCGATCGGCCAGAAAATGGAGCTGTCGTTCGAGACCAAACGCTGCATCCACGCGCGTTTCTGTGTCACCGGGGCGCCGAATGTGTTTCTCGCCAATGTAAAAGGCCCGTGGATTCACCCCGATGCCATGGAAGTTGAGCGTGTAGTTGAAGTCGCCCACGCCTGCCCCTCGGGCGCGATTACATACCATCGATTGGATGGCGTGCACGACGAGCCGGCCCCCCCCGTGAATCTAGCCGGTGTCCGCGAAGCGGGGCCGTACGCATTTCGGGGGCAGTTGCAGATTGACGGTGAGGCCGTTGGATTCCGGGCGACGTTGTGTCGCTGTGGCGCCTCGAAAAACAAACCCTTCTGCGACGGATCACATCACGACGTTGGATTCAGCGCGACGGGAGAGCCGCCGAGCGGTAAGACTGACATGCTGCCGGTAAGGGATGGCGTGTTGGCGATCGAACCCGAGATCAATGGCCCGCTCGCGGTGCGGGGCAACCTGGAGATCACGAGTGGCACCGGAAGGGTGGTGGCTCGCGTAATGACGGCTCGTCTGTGTCGTTGTGGCGGCAGCGCGACGAAGCCGTTTTGCGATGGCACGCACGCGAAGATAGGATTCAAATCGACGAACTAAAAGCCGGCCCGGTCCCCGCCATGGCGTGCGGTGTCGGCGCAAGGCGAGGACTCGTCCGACAAACTCCTAACGCGCTCTCGCGACGCTCAGCCGCGCCACGGAACGTTCGAACCCCGCGACATCCTCCGCGCGCGAGTCCGCGCGCAGCGCCCCATACCGCAACTCGGCATATCGCGTGAGCAACGCTCTGACTGCCTCCCGCAAATCCGGCCGTTGTTCAGCGACTGCATCGGCATAAGCAATAGGGCCCTGATGCGCCGATCGAGGTAACCCGATCCCGGCCAGCTTCCGACACAAGCGGGCATACGCCCGCGCTAACCGGTCAGGTCGCACTCGTGATGGAGCACGGCCCATCTGCCATGCGATCCACGTCAACCACGACAACAAGGCGGCCACGAATGCCCAACCCAAGGTAGACAGGTCGGGCGAGCGGATTCCCAGGCGGCTCAGCAGATTGAGCTGGGATTTGAAATCATATTTCAACACGTGGTTGGTCCACCACATGTTGACAGCGTCCCATCGTTGCAGCAACGCGGCGAAGCTCGGGGAGAACCTGACCAGGCGGGCTTCCGCCGATCCCGAATTGGGCAGCAGATTCAATATGCCGCGCGTCAGTCGTTCGGGCTCCACCACCGCGGTAGGATCGATCCGGGTCCAGCCACGCCCCTCCAACCAGACCTCTGCCCAGGAGTGCGCGTCCGACTGCCGCACGATGAAGTACCCGCCGATCGGGTTCCACTCGCCGCCGAGATAACCGGTGACGACGCGCGCCGGGATGCCTGCGCCCCGCATCAGCGCGACGAACGCCGAAGCATAGTGGCCGCAGAAGCCGCTCCGGGTGTTGAATAGAAAATCGTCCACCGAATCGTAGTCCAACAGCGGTGGCGTCAGGGAGTACACGAAGCCGCCTGTGCGGAGCAGCTTCAACACCGCATCGACGAACGCCCCATCGGTACTCACGCGCGCCCGGATATCGCGCGCTAGTTGCAACGAGCGCGGATTCCTGCCCGCCGGCCACTGGGTCTCGACCTGCCGGGCAAGCTTCGAGAGTGGCTCCGGGGAACGCGTCGACGTATGGGAGACGGCGTCAAAGCTCGTCGTGTCCGTGACCGGGTCCCGGGCCACCAGCTCAAAGTCGTAATTGAAAAAGACATTGGGAGAGGGCGAATAGTCCACGGTGTCGAGTGTGAACCACCATCTTTGTTGGCTGGGCTCCTGGGTGACCCGGTAGCGGTAGGTGTTGCCGGCATATTCGAGCGGCTTCGCCAGGTAGCCGCCCTCAGGCCGGCGTTTCCACGTGTAGCCATCGAAGTCATGGAGAACGGGTCCCCGCCAGTAACGCTCCTGTGCCGGCGGCGGTGCGCCGTCGAATTTCGCACGGAAGGCGATGTCATACGACGCGGTCAGTAGGGAAATGCTTCCCGGACTCATGGAATCGCTGAGTCCGGTCTCGGCTCCTTCGGAGCGAGGTAGCGCCCAGAATGCGCCCGGAATGCGTGGGAAGAGCACAAATAACACCAACGCCAGCGGCAGCGCGTACAGCAGCGTGCGTCCCGCGAGAAGTACGGCCGCCCGGTTGTCGAATCGGGTGACCGGCTCGGTCGTCGCGACCGCCGTGATGGCAGTCGCGCTCTTATCCGGCGGATAGGCAATCACGGCGAAGCTAGCGCAGCACACCCAGGTTTCCACTAGGTAGAGCGGAGTCCGCAACAGGCTCTGCCGCTCGAGACATGCCGCCAGTAGGAGAAAGAGAGTGCCTCCGACGACAATGAACTGATCACGCGAAGAGTGAGTCTCGAGAAGCTTGATGGCCGCCATCAGGACCAGCAGAGCAGTGCCCGGGCTCAAGCCGTTGAGAGTGTGAAAGCGCGCGAACACGGCGCCGACCAGGGCGAATGCAATGAAGGCTCGACCCACCTTGCCGGGCAGGCGCACGAGTCCGAAACTCGCGGCGAGGCGCCACGCGATCAGTGCGAAGGCGATCCCAACAACCCACGGTGGCACCTGGTCGGCATGAAGTAGCACGCCGCCGCCGAGTGCCAGCGAGGTCCACGTCAAGGGGGTCCATGCGGTGGCGCCCCATGCCGGAAAAATCCAGCCAGGTCGTCCCCGCTGGGGATTCCCTCGCTGGCCCCCGCTGGGGGTTCCCTCGCTGACCCCCGCTGGGGGTTCCCTCGCTGGCCGCTCGGTCGCCGCTCGGTCGCCGCTCGGTCGTCGCAGCGGCTCGCGGCCGACCTGCGCGTCAGTTGCCATTGTCCAGACCTTCTGCGAGCTCCAGCCCGTGAACCGCCAGAGCCGCCAGGCACTGGTGCCTATGATCGGCGCCCCGGTCCGGCGCGATGTGCACCCCGGGCAATTCCAGGCCATAGCGATCGCCGGTTTCTTCGGCGTCGACGACCCAACGGGTCAGCTGCTCCAGCCTCGCCTCGGTGTCGAGGTTCCCCAGTTGGCTGAAGTTGAATATCCGCAGCTCCGAGCCGATGGCGCTGTATTCTTTCACCAGCAGTGGCGCCTCGCGCGCGTAGGCTTTCCAATCGACCTGACGTGGCGAGTCGCCATCACGAAACGGCCGCAGTCCGTGCCACTCGTCGGCCCCGGAATGGCCCTGCGAGCGGCTGCCGGTTTTGCGGCCACTCTCGGCTGGCATCGGCAGCGACCCGAACGGTCGCGGATAGACCAACATTTCCAGTGGGGCATGCACCCACGTCCAGGCGCGAAATAACCCGAACGGATGGCTAGTGGCGAGACGCAGGCGGTCGAGGGGGACGATGCCGCGTTTCTGTGCCGCAACGGGCAGCGTGACGTGTTGTCTGCCTAGCGCCGGTACATCGGCGGCGAGTGTCGGTTCGTCAGAGACTCCCGACTCGATTCGATACCGTGGCACGGACGCGGAGTTTGCCAGAGTGACCTGCAGACTGCCGGAGCGAAACGCGAAGGTTGGCGGCGCGTACGCCGAATAAAGAGACGCACCCAGCAGGTTCCGATGGCACAAGTGCATGGTAACCAGTCCGAAGCCGCCCAGCAGAAAGGTCAGAAACAACGCGAGACTGTTCGCGTAGTTGAGACCCGCGATGAGCATGAAGAGGAGCAATACCCCAAATCCCAGTCCCGCCCGCGTCGGGAGAATGTAGAGTCTCCGCCGCTGCAGTGTCAGCGGCAGGGTGTCGGCGCCTTGTCGCCGTCTTACCCAGGCCGCCATCCGCTTGCGGACGAAGCGTTTCACGAGGGATGCGCTCTAAAGGGGCACAGGGACCGCTCGGATGAGCTCTTGAGCGATCGCTTGTGATTCGCCGCTTCCGGTCGACTCGCGACGCTCGAGGCGATGTGCAACAACAGAGGGCAACACGGCCTGCACATCTTCCGGTAGCACCGCCGTGCGGCTCGCAAGAAACGCCCATGCCTGCGCGGCACGAATGAGGCCCTGTCCGGCCCGTGGTGAGAGTCCGAGCTTGAGGTCGGATCGGTCGCGCGTCCGCGCGATCAGTCCTTGTGTGTAATCCAACAAGGCGTCGGAAACATGAGTTTTGCGAACCTCGCCCTGGATCCTGATGAGGGCTTCCGGACTCAGGGCCGGGCGGATCTGGGGTAACAGGTCACGACGCTCGCCACTTCGAAGCAACTCGCGCTCGTGGGCAACATCAGGATAGCCGAGCGTGACGCGCATCAGGAACCGATCGAGTTGCGACTCCGGTAGCGAGTAGGTGCCGAGCTGCTCGTGCGGATTCTGAGTGGCGACCACGAAAAACGGTTCGGGCAGGCGATAGGTGGTCAGGTCCGCGCTGACCTGACGCTCTTCCATGGCCTCGAGAAGTGCGCTCTGCGTCCGCGGACTCGCACGGTTTACTTCGTCGGCTAACAGGAGTTGCGTGAAGATCGGGCCTTGCCGGAAGTGGAACTGTTGTGTCGCGCGATCGAAGATGGAGACGCCGACGATATCGGCGGGCAGCAGATCGCTCGTGAATTGCACGCGATGCCACGCCAGGCCCAATACATGCGCCAGAGCGTGCGCAAGGGTTGTTTTGCCGACCCCGGGCACATCCTCGATGAGCAGATGTCCTCGCGCAAGCAAACAAGCCAAGCACAGGCGGACCTGCGCCGGCTTGCCGAGAATGATGGTCTCGAGCGTCTGTACCGCTGTTTGCAGCGCCGCTGCGTCGGACGAATCCACCGCTGGTAGAGCGTTCACGGCTACCGCAATCCGCGCAGGCGCTCGAGCTGCGCCTTGATGCTTGCGACTTGCCGCTCGAAGTCGGCCTCGCGCTCCCGCTCGGTTTTCACGACATCTGGCGGAGCGTTGCGCACGAAGTTCTCATTGGATAATTTGACGCGCGTCTTCGCGAGCTCCTGCTCGGCTTTCACAAGGAGTTTGCCGAGGCGCTCCACCTCCGCGGCAACGTCGATGAGCCCGGCCATCGGGACTAGAACCGACAACTCTCCTATGAGCTGGATAGCGGATTCGGGCGCGGTGGCGTTCGCTTCGAGGATCGTCATAGTCTCGATGCCCGCGAGTCGCTCGAGATAGGCGCGGTGACGCTCGGCGTACGCTTTATCGTCCGCGTTAGCTCCCTTGAGCAACACCGGGATGCGCCGCGAAGGCGCGATGTTCATTTCGCCGCGGATCTGACGGACGGCGAGAATGAAAGCCTGGATCCAGGCAACTTCGCGCTCCGCCGTCTCGTCGGGCGGATATTCCGCCGGCTGCGGATACTTCGCCAACATCACGGTGGGTCCGCTACAGCCCGCGAGGGGCGCCGCGCGTTGCCAGATCTCCTCCGAAATGAACGGCATGAACGGGTGCAACGCCCTTTGTAATGCTTCCAGAATCTCCGCCAGCGTCCGGCGCGTGCCGCGTTTGGCTGCCTCGGAGGCGTTCTCCGATTGCAACACCGGCTTGGTCAGCTCCAGGTACCAGTCGCAGAACTCGTACCAGGTGAACTCATACAACGCCGTCGCGGCATAGTCGAAACGATAGTCGGCCAAGGCGGCTTCGACCGTGCCCACCATGCGCCCGAAGCGCGAGCGGATCCATCGATCGGCGACGGAAAGCTCAACGGGGCTGCGGGTAGTCGCGGGATCGGCCGCCGGACCGTGCCCGACGGCATCGCCTGCCGAATCAGGCGCCACGTCTCCGACCGACATCGCCACGAAGCGCGCCGCGTTCCACAACTTGTTGCAGAAGTTCCGGTAACCCGCGACGCGTGCCATATCGAAACGCAACTCGCGGCTCGGCGAGGCGAGGGCGGCAAAAGTGAAGCGCAACGCGTCGGTGCCGTGAGGGGCGATGCCCTCGGGAAATTGTTTGCGCGTGAACTTTTCCACTTTGGCGGCGAGTTGCGGCTGCATCATGCCGCTGGTGCGCTTGGCGACCAGCGCCTCGAGATCGATGCCGTCGATAATGTCGAGCGGATCGATGACGTTGCCTTTCGTCTTCGACATCTTGTCACCGTTCTCATCGAGAATGAGGCCGGTGATGTACACGTCGCGGAAGGGCACGTCGCCGATGAACCGCAATCCCATCATCATCATCCGGGCGACCCAGAAAAAGATGATGTCGAAGCCGGTAACCAACACGCTCGTCGGATAGAACTTGTCGAGGCGCGGCGTCTTGTCGGGCCAGCCCTGGGTCGAGAAGGGCCACAGACCCGAGGAGAACCAGGTGTCGAGGACGTCGTTGTCCTGACGCAAAGTCGTGTTGGAGGGCAGGCTATGCTTCTTGCGTACGTCGGCCTCGTCCCTGCCGACGTAGACGTTGCCATTTTCGTCGTACCACGCGGGGATCCGGTGACCCCACCAGAGCTGGCGGCTTATGCACCAGTCCTTGATGTTGCGCATCCACTCAAAGTAGGTCTTCGACCAGTTTTCGGGGACGAAGCGGGTGCGACCCTGCTCGACGGCGAGAATCGCGGGCTCGGCAAGCGGCGCGATCTTCACGTACCACTGGTCTGTCAGATAGGGCTCGAGCACCGCGCCGCTGCGGTCGCCGCGCGGGACCATCAACTTGTGTTTGTCGGTTCGCGCCAGCAGTCCCGCTTCGGTGAGCTCGGCAATGACGCGTTTACGCGCGTCGAAACGATCGAGGCCACGGAAGCGCTCCGGCACATTCTCGTTGAGTGCGGCGCGTGGCGTGAATATGTTGATTTGCTCGAGGCCGTGGCGCAGACCGATCTCGTAGTCGTTGAAATCGTGCGCGGGCGTTATTTTCACGCATCCGGAGCCGAAAGCGGGGTCGACGTAGGAATCCGCGATAACGGGGATGAGCCGGTCGGTGAGCGGCAGGCGCAGCTTTTTTCCGATGAGGCGCTGGTAACGCTCATCGTCGGGATTCACGGCCACGGCCGTGTCTCCTAACATGGTTTCGGGACGGGTCGTGGCGACGATGACGTGCCCGGAGCCGCCCTCCAGTGGATAGCTCAAATGCCAGAGGTGACCTTCTTCCTCTTCACTTTGCACTTCCAGGTCGGAGAGCGCGGTGAGCAGGACCGGATCCCAGTTGACCAGGCGTTTGCCGCGATAGATCAGGCCCTCGTCGTGGAGCCGTACAAAGGCTTCGACGACGGCGCGCGAGAGTTGCGCATCCATGGTGAAGCGATCGCTCGACCAGTCCACCGAGTCGCCGAGCCGGCGCATCTGACCCGCAATCGTGCCACCGGACTGCTCCTTCCATTTCCAGACGCGCTCGATGAAGTCTTCGCGGGTGAGATCCGTGCGCTTTTGTCCCTCTGCATTGAGCTGGCGCTCGACGACCATCTGGGTCGCGATGCCCGCGTGGTCCGTTCCTGGCTGCCAGAGGGTGTCGTCGCCTCGCATGCGATGGTAGCGGGTGAGGGCATCCATCAGCGTGTGCTGGAACGCGTGCCCCATGTGCAGGGTGCCCGTTACGTTCGGCGGGGGAATAACAATGGAATACGGTGTCCCGTGGCCGCTCGGGGCGAACCAGCCATTAGATTCCCAGCGCTCGTAAATCCGCCGCTCGAGCTCATGCGGCGCGTAGGTTTTTTCCATCCACGGATTATAGCGATCCCGGGAAGCCCGATAAGGCACGCTGTTCGCAGACGAAAGCCACGCCTTTCGGCCGGGGCGCGCAGCCGGCGTCCTGTCACCGCTACTCGGCGCGCTCGCGACAATCGCCTGGGCGATTGTCGCCAGTTAATCAGTCCGCGCGGATGTTATGTGACGCGGGCTGCACTCCCAGCTCGCGATAGGCCTTGAATCGGGCGCGGCCGGCGCGGCGGCGGGTGTCGTCGCCGTCGATGATCTCAACGACACGCGGCGTCTGGGAAAGGCAGGGAGGCAGGTCGGGGGCAAGGTTGATGATGATGTCGACGTTTGCCGACAGCGCCACGCCGGAGCTCAGCAGGAGCGGGGTATCCGCTGGTGCGACGCCTCCCGAGAGCACTTCGTGTGGCACGAAGCTGCCGTCGTTGAAGACCCAGAGCAGCTGGTCGAAGGCTTTCAGCTCGACGGGATCCGTGTGCCAGACCAGCACGGTTTGCGAGGCGAGGTAGGCTTTTTCCGCGAGCTTGCAGGCAAGCTTCAGGCGCCCCGAGGGGGACTGCCCCTCGAGGATGTAGAAGTCCACCCGCCCCTGCCAGCTCCCGGCCGTGCTAGCGCCCGACGCGGCGAGCGGCGATGAGCCGTCGCCGCTCGAGACGGCAGAAGCGGATGTGTCGGCGTTTTCGGCCATGACTCACGCCATTGCGCATCAGCGCGCGGCGCGGTGGATGAGAAAATCCGCGAGCAACGGAGTCGGCTTCCCCGTGCTGCCCTTCTGCGCACCGCCCTGGTAAGCGATGCCCGCGACGTCGAGATGCGCCCATTTGAGTCCTTGCGTGAATTTGCCCAGGAACGCCGCCGCCGTAATCGCGCCGCCTTCGCGGCCGCCGATATTGGCGAAATCCGCAAAATTACTCTTCAGTTGCTCAGCGTACTCTTCCGTGATCGGCAATTGCCAGGTGCGATCGTCGGCGCGGACTCCGGCATCCACCAGCTCCCGGACGAGAGCGTCATCGTTGCCCATGCATCCCGAGTGATGATGCCCGAGTGCGACCACGCACGCACCGGTGAGCGTGGCGATATCCACCACAGCCGCAGGGTTGAAGCGACGTGCGTAGTGGAGGGCATCGGCCAGAATCAAACGCCCTTCGGCGTCCGTGTTCAGGATTTCCACCGTCTGTCCCGAGGAACTGGTGGCGATATCCCCTGGTTTGACGGCCTTACTGCCTGGCATGTTCTCCACGGCGGCGATGAGGCCGATCACCCGCAGCGGCAATTTCAGCTCCGCGGCGAGGTTCAGCGAAGCGATCACGGCGGCTCCGCCGCTCATATCGAATTTCATCTCGTCCATCGTCGGCGGGTCTTTCAGGGAGATGCCGCCGGTGTCGAAGGTGACGCCTTTGCCTACCAGTACGACGGGAGCCGTGTCCGACTTCGCGCCGCGGTGCTCCAGCACGATGAATCGAGGCGGCTGGGCGCTCCCTTGGGAGACTGCAAGCAGGCAGCCCATCTTTTCCTTGCGGATCGCCGCTTCGTCGAGCACCTGCACTCGCAGTGAGGTGTGCCGTTTTGCGACGGCTTTCGCCTGCTCGGCAAGATAGGTCGGAGTACAGACGTTGCCCGGCAGATTGGCCAGATCGCGTTGAATCTTCTGCGCGGCCGAAACGGCGGCACCATGCTCGAGACCGCGCTCGGTATCCTCGATGCCGCTCTTACGTACCGGACCGGCGAGTACGCGCTGCAGGGCAGGGGACTTGGGCTTTTTGGCGGTCTTCAGATCGTTCACCCGGTACAGTGCGGTACCGACGATTTCGGCCACCGCGCGCCCGAAATAATAGTCATCCAGCTCCTTCGAGTCGGGACGGTCGATGGCGACGGCAGCACTTGCAATGCGGGTGCGGGCGATCGCCACCACCGCGGCGGCCCATGCCTTGCGCCAGGTCTTGCGCGCGAAATTCTTTTTCGCGCCGAGGCCGGTGAGCAGTACGCGCGAGGCCTGGATGCCCGGAAGATCGGTGAGCAGCAGCGTCTCGCCCGAGCGACCCGGAAAGTCGCCCCGCGCCAGCAGTTTTTTTAGTTTGCCAGAGGACGCGGAGTCGACGCTTTGCGCCTCACCCGACAGTTCCCCCTCCTCGAAAATACCGAGGACGATGCAGTCCACGGCGAGCGTTGCCAGTCCCTTGGTCCAGACCTCAAATTGCATTCGCTCTCCCCTTTAGTGGCCCAGCCCGTACGCTTAACCTGCGGCACATGAGCGCCGCGGCGCGGGAGCATTTAGAATTACCTCGGATCGCTTGGGCACCGCGCTGCATTTCGTGTTGATTCAGCGGCGCGGGCGACGACGAGCGTCGGCGTTTGCGAGTGTAACCTAAGACACCGCCGCCTTTCCGGTGGGAAAGCAGCCGGCGTAAATCGGCCATAGGAAATCGGTTGGGGAAAATTCTCGGGCGCTACATTCTGCGTGAAGTCGTGACCGCCTGGCTGGTGGTGACCGGCGTGCTGCTGGTCATCCTGCTCGCGAACCAGGTCGCAGGCGTGCTGGAGCGCGCTGCGGTCAATCAATATCCGAAAGGCGTGGTGCTGGAGCTCATCGGCCTCGGCGCGCTGCAGAATCTTAGTGTCCTGGTTCCCTTCGGCCTGCTGCTCGGGGTGGTGCTCGCGTTCGGCCGGCTTTACCACGACAGTGAGATGGCCGCGGCATTGGCCTGCGGCATCCGGCCGGCGAACGTCTATGTGCCCGTGGGGCTGCTGGCAGTGTTCGTCGCGGCAGGCCTCGCCTGGCTCACGCTGGGGCTGGCGCCTGACGCGACGGCGCGTGCGTTGAGTTTGCGCAATGCGGCGCTGCGGGCGGGTCAGTTCGCGCCGATCGCCGCTGGCAAATTCCGCGCTTTTGGCGGCGCGAACGCGGTTGTGTACGCCCAGAGCGTGAACAAGGACGGAACACTGGGCAACGTGTTCGTGGAGCGTAATCGCGGCCCGGTAGTCGAGGTGGCGTTGGCACAGCGGGCGCGGCACTCGGTGTCGCCGGACGGTATGACGCACACCATTACCCTCTACGATGGCGAGCGTTATGAAGGGGAGCCGGGAAGTCCTCAATTTCGCATCGTGCACTTTGCCGAGCACACCATTCCCGTGGAGGTGCCGGCGGTCACCGACGTCGTGAAAAATCTCGAGGCGCAACCGAGCCGCTCACTCCTCGAGTCGGAGGATCTCAACAAGCGCGCCGAGTGGCATTGGCGCGTGGCCATGCCCGTCAGTTGCATCGTACTGACACTGCTCGCGGTGCCGCTATCCGGGCTGAGGCCCCGGCAGGGTCGGTATGCACGGGTATGGCTCGCCGTCGTGATCTACTTTCTGTATCAGAACCTGATCACGGTCGGTAAGGTCTGGATCTCTCGCGGCACGGTGCCGGAGATCGCGGGCCTGTGGTGGACTCATGCGGCCGTGCTGTTGCTCGCGTTGGTTGTGATCCTGGGGCCCACCCTGGGCACGCGCCTGCGCTACCGGTTTCGCGGACTATGACAATTCTGGACCGCTACATCGTACGCTCCATCCTGGGCTCGGTGCTGTTGGTGATGGCGGTCGTGCTCATTCTGGGCGGCCTGTTTATTTTCATCGATCAACAGGACGATATCGGCGTGGGTCACTACACCGCAGCCGAAGCTATCTGGTACACACTTCTCAATCTTCCGCAGCAGGCGTTCGAGCTGCTGCCTATCACGGTGCTCATCGGTTCGCTGCTCGGGTTGGGCTCTCTCGCGCGTGGCAGCGAGTTGACTGTCATCCGGGCGACCGGCGTCTCGATCGTGCGTCTTGCGGGCACGGCACTCATCGCGGGGCTGCTCCTCATCGGCATCGAAGTGCTTCTGGGCGAGTTTCTAGCTCCGCCGTTGCACGTCGCCGCGCGTGAGCAGAAGGCTTTTGCCAAGTTCACCAACATCAGCTTCGGCGGCGGCGGTGCTGCCTGGGTACGTGACGGAAACCTGATCCTCAATGTCGCACGACAGTCGGGACAGCGGCAGTTCGGCGGTATTCAGATCTTCGAGCTGTCTGCCGAGCATCGCCTGGTCGCGCTCGGTCATGCCGGCAATGCCACGGTCGGGTCCGATAAGAAATGGCTGTTGGGCGATTACACCGAATCACGTTTCGCGGCCGACTCGGTGCAGGCGCAGTCGCCGGGCCAGCGAATCCTGGAGTCGAACGTCACACCGGGATTCCTGGGGCTCGCCTCGCAGGATCCGCAGCAACTCACCAGCCGCGCACTGTGGCAGCTGATCCAGTACTACCAGAAAAACTCGCTGGACCCGAGTCAGTATCTGTTCGCCTTCTGGTCGCGGATCGCGCGTACCGTGGCGATTGGCTTCTCCGTGCTGCTGGCTATCCCCTTCGTGCTCGGCTCGTTGCGCTCCTCGGGCGCAGGGACCCGGACGATGATGGGGTTGCTGTTGGGCATCTGTTTCTTCCTCGTGCAGCGGCTGATCGAGAGCGGCACGGTCGTGTTCGCCCTCAATCCAGTGATATTGGCGTGGATCCCCACGGCAACGATGGGGATGGTGACCCTGTTGTTGTTGGCCCGGGCCAAGTAACGGGCGGCGTCAACGTCGGCAGGTGGCTCACCTGGTGCGCCTCACCTGCCGGACTGGCTGGTACGGTGTTGAGGCAGCCGATTGTCCAGCACGACCCAGCTCAACTTGCTGCTCAGCCAGGTCTGGTCCTTGGGGCGCACGCTTTCCGGGTCGTCCAGGCTGCAGATCGTCACGTCGACTTCGTTCGGGAAATCTTCCGTCTCGAAGGTCAACTGGGTGCCGCACTGTGCGCAGAACGAGCGGGTGCCTCGGCGAGTCGACTTGAAGCGTGTCGGCTCTCCCGCGGTGAAGCGGAACTGTGAGCGCTCGAGACTGAACCACGCCACAGAGGCGGCGCCGGTGGTGCCGCGACAGATTGCGCAGTGGCAGCTCGTCTCTTGAAATGGGGTGCCGGTGGTTTCGTAGCGGATCTGGCCGCAGAAGCAGCCGCCGTTGTGAGTCGTGCCCATTGCAGTAATGCCTCGGTGGGATCCGGGAGTCAGACGGGGTGCTCTATGGTACTCGCGATCCTGGGCCCCGGTTGCCGGGGCCCAGGATGTTCTATGCTTTCGGTATGGAAAGCGATGCTCTGCGGGGATTCATTGCAAGACACCCCCGGCTGTTCGTGCTCACCGGCGCGGGTTGCAGCACGGATTCGGGCATTCCGGATTATCGGGATGCCGACGGTGGCTGGAAGCGTACGCAACCTGTGCAGTTCCGTGCGTTCATGGACGAGTTGTCGACGCGCAAACGGTACTGGGCTCGTAGCCTGGTGGGGTGGCGGCGCATACGACGCGCACGGCCCAATGACGCTCATAGGGCGTTAGCCGCCCTCGAGCAGCGCGGCGGTGTTGCCCTACTTGTTACCCAGAATGTCGATCGCCTGCACCAGGCCGCGGGCAGCACCAACGTAGTCGATCTGCACGGGCGGCTCGACCTGGTGCGCTGTATGGGATGTGAGCGGCGGCTGCCTCGAGAGGAGCTGCAGCAGGACCTGCTGGCGCGCAATCCGGACTGGATCGACCTCGACGCACGTGAGGCACCGGATGGAGACGCCGACCTCGATGGGTTGGATTTTTCGACTTTTGAGGTGCCCGCTTGCGCGGTTTGTGGCGGGGTGTTGAAACCCGACGTTGTGTTTTATGGGGAGAGCGTGCCGCGAGAACGGGTGGAGATAGCGATGCAGGGGGTACGGGATGCCGACGCTATGCTCGTGGTGGGGTCGTCACTGATGGTGTACTCGGGATACCGGTTCGCACGTGAAGCGGCGGCCGCGGGCAAGCCCATCGCCACGGTGAATCTCGGCCGGACTCGGGCGGACGATCTGTTTTCGTTGAAGGTGGCGCAGTCGTGTGCGGCGGCGTTGGCTTTTCTGCTCGAGGACTCGCGAGTGGCGTGAGGAATTTGCCGACCTGGAGTGTCGGCGCGGTGACAGGGATGATACGCCATGCGTAATATGGGTCATGGTGGCCATTTCCGACGATACCGCGCTCATCGTCCGCGGTGTTTTGCGACTGAGCAGGCGATTGCGGTCCGAACGTCCCGAATCGACTGTCAGTCTGTCGGCGCTCGGTATGTTGTCGACGTTGCATCGGTCAGGTCCCATGCCGGCGGCACGTCTGGCTAAAGCGGAGCGCCTGCAGCCGCAGTCGCTGAGCCGGCTCATCGCGCAACTCGAACGTGATGCGTTGATCAAGCGCCGGCCGGGTGAGCAGGATCGACGTACGTTGATCCTGGAGATCACCGCAGCCGGCCGCCGAGCTTTGTCCCGTGACATGATTGCGCGCCGCGCTTGGCTCGAGGGAGCCATGCGTAGGGTGTTGATGCCCGGCGAGAGGGAGATGCTCGCTCACGCGGCCGTGGCGATGTTGCGGTTGGCTGATGAGGGGGTGGGGAGGGAAGGGGAAGAGGAGGAATGAGAAGTTATTTGCGCGCCGCCGGCGGATTCTCCGGTAGCGGCCGCCTCTCGATCCCCGGCTGCGTGATGGGCTCCCAAAATTCGGGGTACCTGTCCGGGTCCGCGATGATGGCCTCGAGGTCCAGGCCCTTGCGCGTGGCCCATTCCCGCAGACTCGCGGGTCGATAGTCGGGATGCTGCTGACATCGCTCGAACACTGACCGGTCGATCCGCTCGTTCACGGTCTGCACCCAGCCTTCCACAGGTCCACTCATTGTGGTCGCACGTGAGGTCCTGTGGACCGGATCGGACATGATCCAGCGCGTGTAGCGGCGGCCGAGCGCCACGATCTTCCAAAGGCCGCCCATGAACTCGGAATACGAGTCCGTCGGCAAGCATTCGAGATCATCAGCGCTTACCGAGGCGTGGCGCCGAAACCCAAGCCCGCATTGCGCGGCCTTATCCTGTAGCCACGCGAGAGGCCTGTCAGGAAGCGGGTCGGAGCGATAGCCGCCACCAATGTTGGCATGCGCGCCGCCGAACCAGCGCTGCTCGACAAAGCGCCCGTCGTCGTGGAGTGGCGGCTGCGCATAGGCGCTTTCAGGAAAAAACTCGGTCCACAGCACCGCCCAGTACGGCTGGCGGTACTCATCGATGGCCAATGCCTGGTACGAATGCTCGATCGTGCGGCTGAGGCGGGTATTGTGAAACTTGAGCGCGCGCCGGCTGAAGTTGGGGAAGTTGCCGAACGGGATGCCGATCGAGCCGACCGTATCCCATACGCCGACCATCTTGATGAGATTGCGGAAATAGTAGGAGCTGCGTAGCAGGGCACGCTCCTCGAAGTCCAACTGCTCCGGCTGATTTATCATGCGCAGAAGTTGGTAGATGGGACGCGCCTGGTCGCTGCGCTGGTAACGCTCGAACAATTGCGCAAAGGAGATCGGCGCATCCGGCGCCAGCAGGCCGCAGGTGGCGATGAGTCCTGCCAGGCTGCGCGCCGCGAAGGCGCCGCGGCTGAAGCCAAAAATATAAATCTCGTCGTGGAGGTCGTAGTTCTCGGTTAGCCACCGGTAGCCATCGCGCACGTTCTCAGAGAGCCCCGACCCGATCAGTCCGCCGGTCAGCCTGTCGAACCAGCGCGTTCCGATGCCGCGATCGTAGAAAGCTCTTTGCGGCACGCCATCATCACCGTGTTCCGCCAACATCAGGCGCAGCCGACGCACGTTGGTGTGGTCGGGCGGCTCGTTCCAGGTACCGTCAAAGAACAGCGCCAGCCGTTTGCGAGGTCCTTGCCTGGGGTCGAGGGCTTTAGTTGATGCGCTGCGATTCACGCTGTCTTTATATCTCAAAGATCCAGACGTTGCATGGTCACGCAGAAACTGTACGTGATCGACGACGTCGGTATCTGCACGCCGATTCAACGTGAAACGTAGACGCTACGCCCGAAAACAACATTCGAGAAATTGCATGTTTGCAGAGGTTTTTGGGGTTCCCTCCGGGTCGGGCGAGTGTTTTAATTTATTTCGGATTGAGTGGTGAGCGGCAAAAGGAATTGGAGGTGGTCTGTGCAAGCGGCGCGCAAAGAAGAGGTGTTTTCGATGGAAAACGATCAGACGAAAATCGAGGGTCGACTTGATCGGATCGAGGTCGATGTGGCCGAGACGAAGGGTAAGGTGCACGAGATCGAGCGGCGCGTGATTGATACGCAGGGCGACGTCAAGGACCTTCAGCACAACGTCAGGCACCTTCAGGGCGATGTCACGGGCCTTCAGCACGACGTCAAGGGACTTCAGGGCGATGTTAAGGACCTTCAGCACCTCGTGATCCAGACGCAGGTTGGAATGAAGGAGCTCGACCGACGTGTTACCGAGACGCAGAGTGACGTGAAGGAATTGCGGACCCGGATGGAAGATGGGTTCCAGTCGGTACGTAAGGACATGGTCGATGGAGATCAGTCGTTGCGCCAGGCCATGACCGATGGAGATCAGGCGTTGCGCCAGGCCATAACCGATGGAGATAAGGCGTTGCGCAAGGAGATCAGCGACGCGAAAATCTGGGCGCTGCTCATCGCCGGGGCGATGTTAGGCGTACTCGCGCGCGGCTTTCATTGGATTTAAGACGCGCTCCACCCCGAGCGGGAGCGCGCCGCCTTGGTCTCAGGGGGCGTCAGCCGTCTTATCCGCCTTCTTCCCGCCCTTCGCTTTATCTGCGCCCTTGTCAGCCTTCTTAGGCGGCTCGAGCGGTTTGAGCAGGTCATCCATCGAATGGAAGATGGAGTCGTACTTGTAGGACGGGAGCTCGTATTCCCAACCCTGCAGTTGGGTGGTGAGCTTCTGTGCTTCGTCCGCCGTCTCTTTGGCAGTCGAGTGGACGGTGATCGTAATGAGATCGTGTGTGCCGTCTTTGCGTCCCGCGATATCGAGATCGAGACCGTCGAAGGTGTGGTAGATGGCGTGCGACACTTTCGCATCGCCGGCCGCTGCCACCTTGTGCACATCGTCGAAAGTCATCCCGCCGAGCGCCCCCGCGATCGGGTCCGCAGCGACAGGGCTCGAGAGCTCGCGCCCCTTCGGGAGGTTGCTGACGGCGAAATCTGTCTGCTCTTTCTTCTCGCGCGACACGGTATAGACCGGCCCCTCGGCGGGCTTCTCTTCGACCTGCTTCACCCGCTCCTGGTGAATGTCGATGAGCGTGTGATCGAGCCAGCGTTTCGGATCGGCCTCCACGGAGAGTGACGGCGCCGCCAGAAGCGCTTGCTCGGTCGTGGGCACGCGGACGTACCCTGACTTGGCGCTCGAGGCCTTCCCGATGATGAGCTCATAGACTTTTGTCGGCGTGACCACGGCGACCCGCGTCCCGGTGGCTTGCGGCGAAGTCGTGTCTTCGACACCCAGCTTCGAATAGTTGGCCGGAGTGTGGGTCTTCTCCTCGACGACGTTCAAAGCGCCGAGATCGAGGAGAAATTTGCGGACCTTGCCGGAGTCGGCGGGGTACTCGCGCTCACCGACCACCCAGTCGGAGGTGCTCTTCTTCAGGGTCGTGTGGGTTTCGTCGCCCTTGGTGAGACGGACCTCCGTCACCGCGTTTAGAGCGGCTTCGAGGCCGGGCAACACCAGGTCACCCGCCATCGTGGCACGGTCGAGATGCCGTTTCGAGGACAACCAGATCGCAAAGGCAATGACGACGACTCCCGCCCCGAGCAGGATGGCGACACGACGTGGGGTCATGGGTTGTTTTCCTTGTTTATCGCGGACGACGTTCGCTGCCGCCTGCGGCCGACCGCGATGAGCAGCACCACGACGGCGAACAAAAACGGCACCACCACGATATTCAGAATCTTCAGCTCATTGCCCAAGCCTTTGATCTCTGCATCCAGTCCCGCACGCACCTGGCGCAGCTGTTTGCGGATGCTGACCTTTTCCTCCTGGAAGCGGTCTAACTCTTTCTCCTGCTCTGGAGTCAGAATGATGGCGGACTTGTCGCTGCGCTTGGATTGCAGTGACTCGAGCTTCTCCTCTGTTTCATGCAGCTTCTGCTCGAGTTGCTGCTCCTCGGCGTGGAACCGATCGTCGGCGACGTGGCGAAGTCTTTCGACGCGCTCGAACGGCCGCGTGAACGTCGCGCGCCCACGCACGCTGATGAGGTCGGTGCTCCCCGAGAGGTTGTCGAGTGAGTTGAGTATCAGGTCGCCGTTGCTGGCCCAGGCCTGCGCGACCTGTTGGCCAAAGAAGTTCTGTTGGTGCACCCACATGAAGTCCGACAGCAGGTCGGTGTCGGCAAATACGATGAGGTTGAGAGGCTTCACGGACTCTTTGAGAGCCGCTTGTCCCGGGGGAAGTGTGACCCCTGTCGGCGGCCCGCTGGGGAACATGGTCTTGACGTTGCCGGTGACGCGAGCGGCGATCGTGTAGCGCTGCCCGGTGGGCTTGAAGCCCTCACGCAGCGAGGACGGATCGAACAACATGGCAAAGCGCTGTGCCGGCATCGGCTGGGCTTCCGTGCTCGACTGCAGTATGGACTCGAACTTCGTGGTCGCGCCCTTGATGGGTGTCAGGAACCCAGCGGTGGCGACGTTCACATTCGAGAGTCCGGCTGTCACGACGTCGCTCGCATTGAAGGAGGACGAGTCGAGCCCGAGGATGCCGAGATGCTGCTGCGGCGGCTCGCCCTGGTGCATCGAGACGGATAGGGCGCGGGCGCGGTCGGCCACGACTTCCTTCGGATCGAAGCTCACACCCCAGTCGGCCAGCAGGGTGTTGAAGTGCGACGACTTGTCGGCGCCCATGGCGGCCATCGGGTTACTGGGATCGCCCTGCCCGGCGGGGTCGGACTCCGCGAGCGGATCGACGAACAGCAGGATGTGTCCACCGCGCAGCGCGTACTGGTCTATGGCCCATTGTGTGGCCGGAGATAATCCTTTCGGATGAACAATGACGAGCGTGCTGACATCGGGGTCGATCTTGTTCGTGCTGGCCTCGACTTCGCGGACGTCAAACAGCTGCTGCGCCTGGGAATAAATCGCCCAGGCCGGGCGTACCTGGCCGCTACGCTGATCGAGGCTCTCGCCCATCGGAATCGTCGAGAGCCACGCCACCACGGGCTTCTTTGGATTCGCGAGCGTGTAGATGAGCTTCACGACGTCGTATTCGAGGAATTGCTCCTTCGCCGGATCGAAGAATTCGATGGCAGCGTGGCCGTCGGTGGAGTTCGTGCCTGCGAGGCCGAAGAAGAACTGGGAGCCCGTTGCGCCGACCGGGGCGCTCTTCACACCGAGCTCGGTCGCGCGGTCCTCTTCCTCCGAGAACGGCTGTGGATCGACGACGTGCAGGTGTACGTTGCCGCCCGAGCGGGTCTGCAACTCTTCCAGGAACTCGCGTACCCGCGTGCCGTAGGACTTCAGCTGCGGGATCTGGTCGGCGGTTTTTTCCGAGAAGAAGAAGTACAGGTTGATGGGCTCCTTGATGCCCTTCAGGATCCGGTCCGTGCCGGGCGCCGTGGTGTACAGGTGGTTCTGGGTGAGATCCAGCCGCCAGCCGCGCAGCGCGTAGTTGAAGAGGACCGTGAGTCCTACGAAGAGGAGGGCGAGCGCCAGCAGTGTGCCGCCGCCGAGTGTTGAGCGTTTCGTCATATCCGTAAACCTTCCGACTAGTCGGCTTTACGCAGTTCGAGAGCGATCGAGGTCGCGAGCAGGAAGAACGCGATCAACATCCCGAAATACAACAGGTCGCGTACGTCGATGACGCCCTTGGCGATCGACTCGTAGTGAGTGAGGAACGATAGCGACGCGACCGCATCCACGAGCACCTGGGGCGCCCACCCGCGGAACACATCCAACACGAGCGGGAAACCGGCCAGCAGAAACAGGAAGCAGGCCACCACGCCCAGGATGAAGGCCACTACCTGGTTGCGGGTGAGGGCCGACATGCACGAGCCGATCGCGAGAAAGCCGCCGGCGAGGAGCAGGCTGCCGACGTAGGCGGCGAAGATCGTGCCGTTATCCGGGCTACCGAGGTAGTTCACGGTGATCCACAGCGGAAAGGTGAGCGCTAGCGCGAGCGCCGTGAAAATCCATGCGGCGAGGAATTTTCCGAGCACGGCTTCCCAGAGCGTCACCGGCTGCGTCATGAGCAGCTCGATGCTGCCGGACTTGCGCTCCTCGGCCCACAGCTTCATGGAGATTGCGGGGATCAGGAACAGGTACAGCCAGGGGTGGAAGTTGAAGAAGGGATCGAGATCCGCCTGGCCGCGCTCGTAGAAGCCGCCGAGATAGAACGTAAACGCGTTCGCCAACACGAGAAAGATGAGAATGAAGACATAAGCGAGCGGCGTCGCGAAATAACTCGTCAGCTCGCGGCGCATGATGATGCCCACGTTACGCATGGCGTTCCTTTGTGTTTATACGGCCAAACCCGGCGGGCCTGACTAGTTCGTGATTGAACGGAAAACTTCGTCGAGGCGTCCCGACTCCAGGTGCAGCTCATTCAGCTTGAAACCCTGGGCGGTGGCGAGCTCGGCTATCGCGGGAAGAATGGATGCGCCCGCGCGCGGTAGCGCTGTGAGGCGCCCTTCACGCTCACTCATCTCGACTTCGGCCACCGCCGGGATTCCCGCGAGCGCCGTACGCAAGGCGGCGAGCTGTCCCGGTTGATCGAGCTGCACGGACACGGCGTTGTAGTAGCGCGATTTGACAGCCAGTTTGGCGGGCGAGTCGTCGGCGACGATGCGACCGCGGGCGATGATGATCGCCCGGGTACAGACCGCGTCGACCTCTTCGAGGATGTGGGTCGAGATGATAATGATCTTGTCGCGCGCCATGTCATTGATGAGGGCGCGCACTTCATGTTTCTGGTTCGGGTCGAGGCCATCGGTGGGCTCGTCGAGAATCAGAACCGGCGGATTGTGGACGATCGCCTGCGCAAGACCGACGCGGCGACGGAAGCCCTTTGAAAGGGTTTCGATGCTTTGGTCGAGCACCTTTTGCAGCTGTAGCCGCTCGATCACGTGATCGAGCCGGCTCCTACGCTGCGCGCCGTCGAGATGCCGCAGGTCGGCGATGAAATCCAGAAAGCGCCGGACCGTCATTTCGCCGTAGGTCGGAGCGCCTTCCGGGAGATACCCGAGGCTAGCCTTCGCTCCCAGCGGGTCCGTCTCGACATCATGGCCACAGATGCTGGCCTTACCCGATGTCGGCGACACGAACCCTGCGAGCATGCGCATGGTGGTTGTCTTGCCCGCGCCGTTCGGGCCCAGGAACCCGAGCACTTCACCGGGGCTCACGGTGAAAGTCACGTCGTCGACGGCGGTCAGCGATTCATATCGCTTTGTCAGGTGTTCGGTCTTGATCATAAGAATTCGGTCTAGATGAATGGCCCGTACAAAAGTTCCCCGAGCCGTTTCGGGCGCGGGATTTTGGACGGGGCGCATGGAGGAATTCAAGCCGTGTCGAGTCGATCAGGGGTCCTTGCGAGTTCGACTTTCAGTTGGCTTTCGGCTGGTGGTGAAATTCTTTCGTAATATCCGACTGTTAAGGTGCTTATCTGAGGTGATTAACAAAGAGGTCGCGCGGCCCTCGTCATCGATCCGCCATGGGAACGTCACAGATGCGTCAACCCTGAGCGGCACACTGCGTGCTACCTGATCCTTAACCGGATCATTGAGCCACAGGCTCGAAGTGAGTGCACGCATGCATTCGATCGGCTTCGCGGTCACGTCTCCATCCTGGCATGCCGACGACGTGCTGTCGGTCCATAACGAGCTCGAGCGGGGCGCTCCCTTCTGCTCGAATCCGTCTTGCGATCTGCACGTCCGGCTGATCGACCTGCAGGTCGAAAGTGGCGGGAACTGGGCGTCGCTGCCTGACGGTAGAGTCTTCGGTCGCGGCCGCTATGGCACCCGGATGTTGTGTGACGCATGCGGGACCCGACGCGGGCCGGTACGGCTTGATACCCGATTGCGACTCGCGCGCTAACCGGGCGGTCCTAGCCAGTAAAGCGACCCCGCGCCCGCCAGTACAGAATCGACAAGGCGCCTCCCAGCATTCCCCCGAGGTGGGCGAAATGCGCAACCCCGGGCTGCGCTCCTGTCACCCCCAGCACGAGCTCGAAGGCGCCGTAGATGGTCACGAACAACCAGGCGGGCATCGGGATGGGAGGAAACAGCAGCATCAGGCGTTGCTTCGGGAAATACCACGCGAACGCCAGCAGCAGACCAAACACCCCGCCCGACGCACCGAGCACCGGACCCCCGACCTCCGTCGCATTCTGCACTACCAGCTCCGTGGCGGCGGCGGTCAAAACGCATGCCACGTAATAGAACGCGAACCGACGGCTTCCCCAGAAGGCCTCCAGCGGGGTGCCGAACATGTACAGCGCGAACATGTTGAAGAAGATGTGCAAGAAACCCGCGTGCAAAAAGCTGTAGGTGAGCAGCTGCCACGGCTGGAACAAGGTGTCGCCCACCGGCCATAGGGCGAAGAGGGAAAGCAGGAGATTCCCGGCCACGAACTGCAGCAGGAACACGACGATATTGGCGATGAGGATGGCCCGGGTGACGGGCGGTAATGCGAGCATCGCGGCAGTTTACCGGGCCACGATCCAACGCTGTAGAAAAACGAGGTCGAGCCAGCGGTCGAACTTGTGCCCGACCTCGCGCAGGTGCCCGCTCTTCTTGAATCCGAGCTGCTCGTGAAAGCGGATCGAGGCGTCATTCGCAGCATCCACTCCCGCGATCATCACGTGCTTGCCCAACGCGGCGGCGCGTGGAAACAGGGCTTTCACCAGTTCCTTGCCGACACCCCGGCCCCGGGTGTCGGAGCGAACGTGCACCGAGTGCTCGACGGTGAACCGATAGCCCGGCCACGAGCGGAAATCGCCGAAGGTGGAGAAGCCCAGTACGCCCGACTCGTCGGCCGCGATGAGCACCGGATATCCGGTGGCGACCCGCGCGCGCCACCATTCTTTGCGGTCTTCCAGGGTCACGGGAATATAGGAATAGATCGCCGTCGATGTAGCGATCACGTCGTTATAGATGGCTAGCAGGCCGGGCAAATCGGATTCGCCGGCGTCACGGATCTCCATAAGGTGCGAACTATCCGCAGATTTCCGGGGAAATTCAACACGGTCAGGCGACGGCGCGGATCTGGTCGCTCAAAAAGCGGACCAATGGCGCCGAGGCGCTGTGCGCGACGTTGAACCGCAGCCATTGGTTGCACCCCTGTGAGGCGGAGAACAATGAGCCCTTTGCGAGGAGGATCGATTTCTCCCGGGCGCGCCGCACGAGCTCGTCCACTGGAATGCTGTCCGGGAGTTGGCCCCAGAGAAACATGCCTTCGCCGACACCACTGCCGAATGAGATTCCAGCGGATTCGAGCGCGGCTCGTGCGTCCCTGCGCATGCGTGCGAGCCTTGCGCGCACCTGGTCAACGTGACGTTTGTAGCGTCCGCTATCGAGCACTTCCGACACAAAGCACTCCAGCAGCGCGGACCCGGAGAGCACGGAAAGGACCTTGCGCTCCACGAGCTGCGAGACGAGAGCGAGGTCGGCTGCCACGAATCCAACCCGGAGGGAGGGACCAATGAGCTTCGTGTAGCTACCGACGTAGATGACGTGGCGCAGGCCATCGATCTGCGCCAGCCGCACACCGGTGCCCTCGTAGAGGTCACCATAAACATCGTCCTCGACGACGGCAAACCCGAACTGCTCGGCGAGTGTCAGAACGCGATGGCAGTTGGCGGGCTCGGCACTCGTGCCGGTCGGGTTATGCAGCAGTGTATGCATGAAGAACACCCGGGGCCGATGGGCACGGCACGCGGCTTCGAGCGCCTCCAGATCCGGGCCGTCGGGTCGCCGGGGGATCGGAATGAGACGCACGTGGTGTGAGCGCAGTTGCTCGAAGAGCACGAAGTAGCCGGGATCCTCGACCAACACCGTGTCGCCCGGCGTGAGCAGAATTCGTGCGAGAAGGTCGAATGCCTGCGAGGCGCCAAAGGTTGTCACGATGTTGGGCGCGCTCGCGGCGATTCCATGTTGAGCGAGGCGGCTTGCGATCTGCTCGCGCAGCTCCAGCAATCCCTGTGGGGGGCAGGGTTGCCAGGCCTGCGCGCGTCGCCCGCGCGAGAGGCGTGTCAGGATGCTGCTCGGGGCGGCCTCTAGAAGCCAATTCTCCGGGAGAAATCCGGAGCCCGCGGCAATGAGCTCAGCCGATTGCGACAGCGACAGGCGCGCCAAGGCCAACGCATCGGAACCTGTGTCGGGCAGCGCTTCAATGGCTGCAAGCGGTGTCGCGGGCCGCTGCCTGGTCACGAAGAAGCCACGTCCGGCATGGGATTCGATGATGCCCCGCGCGACGAGGCGGTCGTACGCATCGACGACCGTGAAGGGGCTCGCGCCAACGAGTTTAGCGAGCTTACGGATCGAAGGCAGGCGGGCGCCGGCGGAGAGCTGGCCATGTTGGACGAGCTTGGTGATGCGCTCGGCGATCTGGTCGACCAGCGGAATCGAGGATTCGCGCGACAGTTCGAACACGTGTGGTCAGCCTACCTATTTAACGTATTTTACATCACCATGATGACGCCCGTCGCGGCTAGCGCAACGGCCATCGCGGCATTGAACCCCATGCGGCTGGCCGGGCGCTCGAGGAATCTGCGCAGCGAGCTGCCGAAGAGCGCCCAGACGGCGATGCAGGGCAGGTTCATCACCACCATCACGCCGAGCATGTAGGCGGCCGCAGTGAACACTCCAAGCTCGTGCGGCAGGAAAACAGAAGCCGCGGTAATGGTCATAACCCAGGCTTTCGGGTTGAGGAATTGAAAGAGCGCCGCTTCCAGGAAGGTGACCGGCCGGGTGCTAACCCCGCTGTTCGCGGGTCCGGAACCCAACATCCGCACCCCGAGGTAGAGCAGATAGAGCGCACCAACCCAACGCAGGGCGGTTTGCAGGTCGGGCCAGCGCGTGAAAATAGCACCCAGGCCCGCGCACACGGCCAGCAACTCGATGCCAAATCCGACACTGATGCCCAACATGTGAGGAATCGTGCGGCGGAATCCGAACGTGGCGCCCGATGCCGTCAGCATGACGTTGTTGGGCCCGGGGGTGATCGACATCACGAAAGAATACGTCGCAAAGGGTAAGGGGTCGACCATGGCGCTCTCCCGTAGCACACCGGACTTGGAGTGCAAGAGTCGGTGCTTGCGACAGCCGAAGGCAGGTACAGAGGGAGGCCGCGCGCCGAGTACTGTATTGGCGCGCGACCTGTACGCCGCCAGGCTCCTAACGCGAAGGAGGTAGCTGGCTGCCCAGTCGCTCCGCCGCCGCCTGCAAAGTCGGCAGGCACCGTTCGATCATCTCGCGCCGTGACACCCTGGAGGCCTGCGTGCTGACGTTCATCGCGGCCACCACCGCGCCGACGACGTTCCGTACGGGCACCGCGATCGAGCGCAAGCCGATCTCCAGTTCCTGATCGTTCAAGGCATACCCGTCGGTACGTACCTGGACGAGGATCTCTTCCAGCTTCTTCCGCGAGGTCACCGTGTGCTTCGTGTGTGTCACGAAATCAACCTTTCCCAACTCCACCGCCGCCTGCTCTTCGGGGAGGTACGAGAGCAACACGCGACCCAAGGCGGTGCAGTAGGCGGGCAACCGGCTGCCAACACCCAGGGTCACGGACATGATCCGTTTCGTCGCCGCGCGCGCCACGTAAACAACGGCGCCGTCGTCGAGCACGGCTACGGAAGACGCCTCACCCAGCAGCTCGCTCATTTCCTCGAGTACAGGTTGGGCGGCGATCGGGACTGCTGCAGTAGAGAGATATGCGTAGCCGAGATTCAGGATTCTCGGCTGTAGAAAGTAGGTGCGTCCGTCGGTCGCCGCGTACCCTAGCTCACGCAGGGTATAGAGGCAGCGTCGGACGACCGCGCGGGTCAGGCCAGTCGCCCGACTCACGTCGGCGATCGTCAGGCGACGGTCGACTCCGGCGAAGGCGCGGATCACGTGCAGACCGCGCGCGAGCGAGGTCATGAAGTCCGGATCGCCCCCCCGAAACAGGTTGTTTTCGGGATCGGTGGAGCTCATGACGCGCTGAGCGATAAACGAACCCGAACTCTTCGGAAATGCTTTAGAGTGCAACACAGCGGTATCTTATAGGTTTAGATGACGGTACGATAATCGTACCTGATGCCGATGTCGGTGTCATCTACGGCGGAGGTCGAGGGGGCGGTCCTTGAGCGGCGGTATAATCGGGTCCATGACCGACGCATATATTTGTGATGCCGTAAGAACGCCCATCGGGCGCTACGGCGGAGCGCTCGCCACCGTACGCCCCGACGATCTCGCCGCACTGCCACTCGCCGCGCTGCTCGCGCGGAATCCGTCTCTTGATGCTGCTGCGATTGACGAAGTGCTGCTTGGTTGTGCGAACCAAGCTGGGGAGGACAATCGTAACGTGGCCCGGATGGCCGCTCTGCTTGCGGGCCTTCCGGTTTCGGTGCCCGGCGCAACCATCAACCGCCTGTGCGGTTCGGGCCTCGATGCGGTACTGATGGCGGCGCGTGCCATCAAGGCCGGAGAGGCCGGACTCATCCTGGCGGGCGGCGTTGAGTCCATGTCACGCGCGCCCTTCGTCATGCCGAAGGCGGACTCCGCATTCAGCCGCAACGCCGAGGTTTTCGATACGACAATCGGGTGGCGCTTCGTCAATCCCGCGCTCAAGCAAAAATACGGTGTCGATTCCATGCCGGAAACCGGCGAGAACGTCGCCGCCGACTACAAGGTGTCCCGGGAGGACCAGGACAAATTCGCGCTGCGCAGCCAGCAGCGGGCCGCCGCCGCCTACGCGCGCGGCTTCTTCGAGTCAGAGCTCATCCCGGTCGAGATCCCGCAACGCAAGAGCAAGCCGTTGGTCATCGCGCGCGATGAGCACCCACGCCCCGAAACAACCCTCGAGCAGCTCGCCAAACTGCCCACACCTTTCCGAGCTAACGGTACGGTCACGGCTGGCAACGCTTCCGGGGTGAATGATGGCGCGTGCGCACTTGTCATAGCGTCGGATGAAGCCGTACGGCGCTTTAAGTTAACCCCTCGTGCCCGCATCGTGGCGGGTGCCACGGCGGGGGTTGAACCTCGGATCATGGGCATGGGCCCGGTCCCCGCTACGCGGAAAGCTCTCGCGTTGGCAAAGCTGGATATCAAACAGTTGGATGTGATCGAGCTGAACGAGGCGTTCGCCTCGCAGGGGCTCGCCGTCCTGCGGGAGCTGGGTCTGCCGGACGATGCTGAGCACGTTAACGCCAATGGCGGCGCCATCGCGTTAGGCCATCCTCTGGGGATGACGGGCGCGCGGCTCGCAACCACGGCGACCTACCAGCTCATGACCGGGAAGGGTCGCTACGCCCTGTGCACGATGTGCATCGGGGTCGGGCAAGGTATTTCGCTCATTATCGAACGGATCTAGCCTCTAAACGGTATAGATGCCGCTGTCGTGTGTTCGGCCGGGGGGGTATTGCTACGCGCCATCCGAGTCGGCACGCGTTCTTTCCAAGACCGGAGATCTCGATGCTGAACGAGGGTGATCTGCTGTGGACGCCGAGTCAGGGGCGGATTGAAAAAGCGAAGGTCACGGCCTTCACGCGCTGGCTCGCGACGGAGCGCGGCAAGAGTTTCGCCACGTACGAGGACTTGTGGCGTTGGTCTGTCGACGAGCTCGAGGAGTTCTGGCAGGCGGTGTGGGATTACTTCGACGTGCAGTCGTCGGCCCCGCACACCAGAGTGCTCGCCGACCGGCACATGCCGGGCGCGAAATGGTTTCCCGGCGCGCGCCTGAATTATGCGCAGCAGATCCTGCGAAATGAGCGCCCCAACGCCACCGCGTTGATGTATCTCAATGAGCGCGCGCCGCTCGCCTCCATGTCCTGGGAAGAGCTCGGCACCAAGGTACGCATTCTCGCCACGCAACTCCGCAAGCTCGATGTGAAGCCCGGTGACCGTGTGGTCGCCTACATGCCCAACATCCCGGAGACGGTCATCGCCATGCTGGCGACCACCAGCATCGGGGCGATCTGGTCGAGTTGCGGACCCGACTTCGGCACCCGCGGCGTGTTGGATCGTTTTACGCAGCTCGCACCGAAGGTGATGTTCTACGTCGATGGCTACCAGTACGGCGGCAAGTCGTTCAACAGGAAGGAAGAGGTCCACAAGATCATCGACCAGTTGGGCTCGCTCGAGCGGGTCGTCTATCTGCCTTACCTGAATCGCGACGATCGGGCGACGTTTCGTCCGCACACCGTTCTGTGGGACGATCTGCTGAGCAATCCGCCGGTCCCGGCCGCCGCATTCAAATTCGAGCAGGTGCCGTTCGAGCACCCGTTGTGGATCCTGTTTTCCTCGGGCACGACCGGGTTGCCGAAGCCCATCTGCCACAGCCATGGCGGCATCATTCTCGAGCAGTTGAAGCACGTGCAATTCAACTTCGACGTGGCCGATGGCGACCGGCTGTTCTTCTTCACCACGACCGGCTGGATGATGTGGAACTTTCTCATCAGCTCGCTGCTGTCGAATGTCGTGCCGGTGCTCTACGACGGCAATCCCGCCTGGCCGACTCCCGATGTGCTGTGGAAGATGGTCGATGACACAGGCGCGAAGCTCTTCGGGACGAGCCCGACCTACATCGCCGCCCTGGAAAAGGCGGGCATCGTGCCCAAGGATCTCTCCAAGCTGGCTTCGCTGGAGAGCGTGACGCTCGCCGGCTCGCCGGTCACGCCCGAGTGCATGGAGTGGATCTACAACAATGTGAAGAAGGACCTGTGGGTGGCTTCCGGAAGCGGCGGCACCGACGTCTGTACCGGTTTCGTGATGGGCAATCCGACTCTGCCGGTGTATGCCGGAGAGATCCAGTCACGGGCATTGGGCTGTGCGGTGTACGCCTTCGACGAGCACGGCGAGAAAATCGTCAACCAGGTCGGTGAGCTGGTGGTCACCGCGCCCATGCCCTCGATGCCGGTGTGTTTCTGGAACGACGTGGACAACAAACGCTACCTGGATTCCTACTTCGGGGATTATCCGGGTGTCTGGCGCCACGGTGATTTCTTCAAGATGAACGACCGGGGCGGTTGCTTCGTGCTCGGCCGCTCGGACGCCACTCTGAACCGTCATGGTGTTCGTATCGGTACGGCAGAGATCTATCGCTCACTGGCGACCCTGCCTGAAATCGACGACTCCCTGATCGTCAACCTCGATCTCCCGCATGGCAAGTTCTTCATGCCGCTGTTCGTAAAGCTCAAGAGCGGTGTGCAACTCGATGACGCGATCCGCGACAAGATCCGGGCTACATTGCGTCGGGAATACTCGCCCCGGCACGTGCCCGACAAGATCTATCAGGTCGAGGGGGTTCCCTTCACCCTCACGGGCAAGAAGATGGAAGTGCCGGTGCGCAAGATTCTCATGGGTGTGGCGCCGGAGCAGGCCGCCAACCGCGACGCCGTGGCCAATCCCCAGGCGTTGGATTACTTCATCGACTACAACAAAAACCAGACCGACTATTCACTCACTGCCTGAAAATCCGGAGTCGACCATGGAAGATGTCAAGTTGCTCATCGCCGGGCGCGATACCCCGGCCGCGAAGTCCGCCACGTTCGATCGTCTCAATCCCATTTCGGGCGAAGTAGCAACGCGTGCCGCGGCGGCTTCGCCGGCGGACGCCAAAGCCGCCGCTGACGCGGCCTCCGCGGCGTTTCCAAAGTGGTCGGCGTTGGGCCCGAGCGCGCGGCGCTCGCTACTCAACAAAGCTGCGGACCTGTTGGAAGCCCGTGCGGCGCAGTTTGCCGCGATTCTGTCGACCGAGACCGGCGCGACGGGCGGGTGGGGGCATTTCAACGTGCATCTTGCCGCGGGCATGCTGCGTGAGGCGGCGGCAATGACGACTCAGATTTCCGGTGAGATCATCCCTTCCGATGTGCCTGGAAGCCTGGCGATGGGGATCCGGCAGCCTGCGGGCGTTGTGCTGGGAATCGCTCCCTGGAATGCTCCGATCATCCTCGGCGTCCGCGCCATCGCCATGCCACTCGCCTGTGGCAACACGGTGATCCTGAAGGCGTCCGAGGTTTGTCCGGCGACACACCGCCTCATCGGCGCCGTGTTGACAGAAGCGGGCCTAGGCGACGGCGTTGTAAATGTCATTACGCATGAGCCCAAGGATGCCGAGGCGGTTGCCGAGGCACTCATCTCGCACCCGGCCGTAAAGCGCGTGAACTTCACTGGCTCGACCCGGGTAGGAAAGATCATCGCGGCCCTCTCGGCGAAGTATCTCAAGCCCGTGGTTCTGGAACTCGGTGGCAAGGCGCCCCTGATCGTGCTCGATGACGCTGACATCGATGCCGCCGTGAATGCGACCGTTTTTGGTGCATTCGCGAATTCCGGTCAGATCTGTATGTCAACGGAGCGTGTGATCGTAGACGAGAAAGTCGCGGACGAATTCGCGACGAAGCTGGCAAAGAGGGTAGCTGCGTTGCCGCTCGGCGATCCGCGTAAAGGAGATTTCGTGCTGGGCTCCGTCGTCGGCAAGCCGACGGTGGATCGGGTTATGAAACTCGTCAACGAGGCCGTCGCCAAGGGTGCGAAGGTTCTCTGTGGTGCCGACGGCGATGGCACGACCGTCATGAAGGGCATCGTGGTCGACCGAGTGACGCAGGACATGTCGCTGTTCCGGGAGGAGTCATTCGGGCCGCAGGTATCGATTACCCGCGTGAAGTCGGCCGAGGACGCTATCAAGGTCGCCAACGACAGCGAGTACGGCTTGTCGGCGTCACTCTTTACCCGCGACATCGCGCGGGGCATCGAGCTTGCGAAGCGCATCGAATCGGGGATCTGCCACATCAATGGCCCGACGGTGCACGATGAGGCGCAAATGCCGTTCGGAGGCGTGAAGGCCTCCGGCTACGGCCGTTTTGGCGGCAAAGCGGGCATCAACGAGTTCACCGAGTTGCGCTGGATCACGATCCAGACGACACCGCGGCACTATCCGTTCTGATCGGGGCGCGCAGCCTGGGGCGCATAGCCCGGGGCGCGTAGCCCCGGGGCGGATTTGTTACCTGTCTGCGAAACCGCTCATACCCGGCCGGCCGGCTTACTGTCAGAATGCGGAACATGAAAATCGCAGTTCTGTTCGGTGGTACCAGTCAGGAGCGGGACGTCTCGATAGCGAGCGCGGCCCAGATCATTCCGGCGCTACGCGGCCTCGGTCACGACGTCATAGCAATCGACACCGTTACGGGACGCCTCTCCGCGGATGCCGAGAAAAAGCTGCTCACCAGCGGTGTCGGGCCGGAGCCGCCATCGACCACCGCCCTGGCGAACATGCGTGAGTCGGCGCTTGCTCTGACGAGTAACGCCTCGGATATACGCGACGTCGATGTCGTCTTTCTCGCGCTCCATGGTGGAGCGGGAGAGGACGGTCGAGTGCAGGCGGTGCTGGATCTCGCCGGCATGGCCTACACCGGCAGCAATCACATCGCCAGTGCGACGGCGATGGACAAGGATCTTTCCAAGCGCCTGTTTCGCGCCGCCGGCGTGCCGACGGCGGATTGGCTCATGGCCCCTGTTCTCGAGCACGACATCGGCGAGACTCTCGGCTGGCCGGTGGTGGTGAAACCCAACAAACAAGGCTCCACAGTTGGTTTGTCGATCGTACGCGAGGCCGCGGCTGTCGCGGACGCGTTGGAGCTCGCAGGACGCTATGACGACGAGGTGATGGTCGAGCGGTTCGTCCCTGGGCGGGAGCTCACCGTGGGGATTCTCGAGGGCGAGGCTCTTCCGGTGGGCGAGATCATTACCCAGAGCGGCATTTTCGATTATCAGGCCAAGTACCAGACCGGTGGCGCGCGCGAGGTTTTTCCGGCGGATCTGTCGGAAGAGAAAACCGCCGAGTTGCAGCGGCTCGCGGTGCGCGCACACGCCGCGCTCAAGTTGGGGGAGTACAGTCGGATCGACTTCCGGATGGATCCGAAGGGCAACTTCTGGTGCCTGGAGGCGAACTCACTGCCGGGCATGACGGCCAACAGCCTGCTACCCCAGGCGGCTAAAGTCGCCGGCATTGAATTTCCGAAGCTGGTCGAGCGGATTTGCCGGGCGGCGCTGCTAGTCGCCAAGCGCGGCGGATAATCGCCGTCTGCTGCGCACGCTTCGCGCGCTCACAGCCGGACCGGGGTGTGGCCTTGCGGCCGCACCCGTGCGACGCATGCGTCGCACCCCCAGCACGCCCCCATTCCTTAGGCGCGTGCCGTATGAGATCCGAACGACTCGCCCTTCAGCATCCACGCGTCGGGAGCAGTCGCCCAATTAGACGTCCGTGGTCACGGCCGCTATTTACGTTTCCTGGCGTCCCTGGGGTCCGTCGGCCGACGGCCGCTGAGAAGAGTACTCCCGGCGGGTGACGCTCTCATGAACCTCGGGCATTTCTGTGAAATGCGTCTACTTGAGTGCCTCGCCCCGGTCGCGGCCTTGGAATGCCAACATCCAACCCGGGTATTCAGGCGGCAGCGCTGATACCTTCGCCAGCGTCTCCAACTCCTGCGCGCTCAGTTTCAACTCCGTCGCGGCGATGTTGTCCACGAGTTGCTCACGGGTCTTCGCGCCTATGATCGTCGAGGTCACGTGCGGCTGGTGAACGACCCAGGAGAGGGCGACGCGCGCTACCGACACATCGTGGGCCTTGGCAATGGGCCGCATGGCGTCGATGATGTTGTACGCGCGTTCCCGGTCGATGGGTGGGAAGTCGAAAGTCGTGCGCCGGGACCCTTCCGGTCCCTTGCTGTCCCGGGAGAACTTGCCAGAGAGGAAGCCACCCGCGAGGGGGCTCCACGGGAGGATTGCCAGGCGTTGATCGGTTGCGAGCGGCACGATTTCCCGCTCGAGCTCGCGGCCGCCGATGGAGTAATACATCTGCAGGCTCTCGAAGCGCGCGAGATTCTTTTTATCCGAGATCCAAAGTGACTTCGTGATCTGCCAGGCCTGCAGGTTGCAGAGCCCGAGGTAACGCACTTTCCCGGCGCGTACGCACGTGTCGAGCGCGTCGAGCGTTTCTTCGAGCGGCGTGTGCGGATCGCTGCCGTGGATCTGATAGAGATCGATGTGATCGAGTTGCAGTCGCTTCAGACTCGCATCGACGCCGCTCAAGATGTGGGCGCGTGACAGGCCGGTCTGATTCGGGCCCGGTCCCATGCGACCCAACACCTTGGTGGCGAGTACGAACTGGTCCCGGGGAACGCCGAGATTTCGCAGCGCCTGTCCGGTCATGATCTCGGACTGGCCGCTGTGATAAACGTCGGCGGTATCGAGGAAGTTGATACCGCTGTCGATCGCGCCGCGCACGATGCCGTCGACTTCATTCTGCTGGAGCTGCCCGATCTGGGCGAAAATACCGCCCGAATTACCGAAGGTCATGGTGCCGAGGCACAGCTCCGAGACCAGCAGGCCGGTATTGCCGAGCTTCTTCATGCGCATGGGGAGTTCTCACTGTTAAGAAGACATAAGGCTACTGCGGCCGGCCAGGTGCTCGCTATCCATCTTTGGAGACATTCTCAGCGCGCGCGCCTATCCCGCAAGTGCAATGGACGTGCTCTCCTAGCGCATGCGCTTCGGGTCTCTGGCGGCGTATTCTAAGCACCGTTTTTTCGGCTTTCCCGTGCGATAGGCGTACGGGTACCAAGGGACCGTTATGAAACCGACTCCGAAGCAGCGGATCTGGATGTACGAAATGATGTTGAAGAGCCGCCTCTTCGACGACGCGGTGTTCGAAGCGTATTGGGAAGGCAAGAAACCCGTTTTCCACATGGGCAAGGGCCCGCTACCGGGCGAAATGCACCAGTCGTTTGGCCAGGAGCCCACCGCCGTAGGCGTCCTCGCTCATCTCGGTCCGGACGACGCCGTTGGTGCCGGGCATCGGCCGCACCATGTCGCCATCGCGCGGGGTGTAAACCTAAAGCGCATGGCCGCGGAGCTCTTCGGCAAGAAGACCGGTCTTTCGGGCGGCCGCGGCGGCCACATGCACCTGTATGACAATGGTGTCAACTTCTTCTGCAGCGGCATCATCGCCGAAGGTATGGGCCCCGGTGCCGGTATTGCGCTGGCGCGCAAAATGCAGAAGAAGCCCGGCATTGCTGTGGCGTACAACGGCGACGGCGCGGTGAATCAGGGCGCCTTTCACGAAGTGATGAACATGGCAGCCCTGTGGAAGCTGCCGTTTGTCTGTGTGATTGAAGACAACAAGTACGCAGTGTCGGTGACTACCGAGGAGTCGACGGTCGTTCCTGCCTGGCAGCGCGCGGCGGCTTATAACTGTCCCGGCGAGTACGTAAAGGGTAACGATCCCGATCTGATCTTCGAGGCTGCGGCTCGCGCGGTACAACATGCCCGCGACGGCAAGGGCCCTGCCATTCTCGAGATCGAGACCGAGCGCCTGCACGGACATTTTATCGGCGATTCGGCCGGCTACCGCTCGAAGGAGGAAGTCGCCGGACAGAAGGATCCGATTCCGCTCTACCGCAAGCGACTGTTGGACGAGAAGGTGCTCTCGAGTGCAGACATGGAGTCGCTCGAGGCGAAGGTCAAGAAGGAAGTCGACGAGGCCATCCAGTTCGGCCGCGACAGTGAGTATCCCGCGCCCAACGAGGCGCTCGAGCGGGTCTTTGCGTAAGAGGGTTATGACATGGCACAACAGGCACCCAGCACCGGCGGCTCGGCACGCACCCTCACCATGGCTCGCGCGGGGCGCGAAGCCGTTATCGCGGAAATGCGCAAAGATCCCAACATCTTCGTCATTGGCGAGGATGTCGCGAAGTTAGGCGGCGTGTTTGGCACCACCGTCGGCATGGCGGAGGAGTTCGGCGCACATCGGGTGATCGACACCCCGATCTCGGAGACCGGCTTCATCGGTATCGCCACCGGCGCGGCCATGGCGGGCATGCGTCCGATCGTTGAAATCGCCTTTGTCGATTTCATCGGCGTCTGCTTCAACGCTATTTTCAACTTCGCCGCCAAGACCCACTACATGTCGGGCGGCCAGTTCAAAGTCCCCATGACCATGATGATCGGCTACGGGGGTGGCTATAACGATGCGGCGCAGCATTCTCAGTGCCTGATTGGAACGTTAGCTCACGTGCCGGGCATCCGCATCGTGACGCCCGCTGACGCGCATGACGCCAAGGGCCTGATGCATTCCTGTCTGCGCGATGACAACCTGACCATCTGGATGGTGCACAAGGCCATTTGGGGACTGGGTTGGCTGGGCACCGCCATCAAGACGGCCATGGCCACAGTACCCGAAGAGGAATACACGATTCCTTTCGGTAAGGCGCGCATCTGGCGCGAGGGCACCGACGTGACGCTCGTCGGGTACGGCATTACCGTTCATCACGCGCTGCAGGCGGCAGAAAAACTCGCTGCCGACGGAGTTTCCGCGGAGGTGCTCGATCTGCGTACTATCGTGCCGATGGACCGGGAAGCGATCATGAAATCCGTGACGAAGACGGGCCGCGTGGTCGTCGCGGACGAGGACTACATGAACTGTGGAGTCACCGCGGAAGTGTTGGCGACGATCGCGGAGCGCAATCCGAAGATCCTCAAGGCGCCGGCTGTGCGTGTGGCGAATCCGGATATCCCGGTGCCGTTCTCGCGGCCGATGGAAAACTTCGCGCTCCCCGACGCCGACAAGATCGTGGCGGCCGCGAAAGCCACGCTCAAGTCATAACACATCACTTTTGTAACATCTGACACCGGACCTCTTTGCCTCATGACTGATATCACTGTTCCGCAAGATCTTTGGGATACGGAAGACGAAGGCGTTATTTTCTCCTGGGTCTATGCGGATGGCGCGCTGGTGGAGCAGGGCAGGCTGGTCGCGGAACTGACCGTTGAAAAGGCGCAACTGGAGTTGAACGCTCCGGCGACCGGGCGCCTGACGATTCTCGCGCCGGCGGAAACGGTGGTGCGCAGGGGCACTGTCATCGGCAGGATCGACCCCGTGTAGGCGCAGCGCTCGCCGCTGCGTCAGGTTCCCCCGGAGGCGTTTCCCAAGCTTCGGCCCCCGACCTCCGCCCCAACTCCCGGATTTGACACATAATCGAGTTTGGGCCGCGAGGCCAGTGGTAAATCGCGCGCTGAGTGCGTAACACTGCGCATCCGGACCACTGACTACAAGGATTGTGTGTCGTGAAGCCGTTTGATGTTGCGGAAGCCTTCATTGAGCAACACGTGCGCAGAGCGTCCCTGCCCGAGTTGCAGAAGGCCTTCGAGAAAAGTCTGCAGGACCTGGGCATCCGTCACTTCGCTTGTCTGCCGCACGTGGACCCGTTGAATCCACGCAACGCCGGCATGGTGTTTCAAACCTACCCGGGCGACTGGGTGCGCTACTTCAGCGAAAGCGGGCGCTATCGCATAGATCCGGTGTTTCGTTACGCGGACGAGAGGATGGTGCCGTTCTTCTGGGACGATCCCGAATTTCGCGCCGTGCTGACGCCGCCACAAGTGGAGATTCTCACCGAGGCCGAGGGTCGCGGGTTGGGTCACGGCTACACCGTTCCCATTCACCCGCCGGGCGGCCAGATGGCATCGTGCTCCGTGGTGCCGGGCTCGGGCGTCATCGATCGGGGCGCCTATCAGGCCGTTTTCACCATGGCCTGCTTCATGTTTGACGCGATGTTGCATAGCAACGTGCGGGCCGGGTGCAGCGAAACACGCGTCATGCAGTTCAGCGAGCGGGAGCGGCAGTGCCTGGAACTGGCGGCGCAGGGCAAGGACGACTGGTCGATCGGCTCGTTGTTGAGAATCAGCGAGCGCACCGCCCACAATCACATCGAGCGAGCCAAGCGGCGGCTGGGTGTTTGCACCCGTGTGCAGGTCATCGTGCACGCCCTGAGCGACGGCCAGATCTCGTTCGGGGATGTCATCAAAGCGGAAACGCAGCGCGACCCGCCGCTGCGGGAACTTCGGAAGAAAACTAACTAACGAGACCCGCACCCGGAACGCGCGCCAGCGCTGGCTTCGGGCAGCGATACCGGTGCTCGCTGCGCGTTGCCGGTGCAGTGTTTTGCGCGCGTGCTTCGCGTGCGAGGACGTTGGTCTGATCAGCCCCATTTACCGCGAATTCGTTTTATCCCAGCCTTCAGCCACAGGGAGTTTTCAACAGCAGCGCGGAGCTAACGGAACATGGTGTTTATAGTCAACGCGGAGAATCGCCATTGGTTCCAGCGCGATCTGTTGGAGATGCATCAACAGCGCAGGCGCGTGTTTGTCGAAGGACTCGGCTGGCCATTGCCGCTCGACGGCGCGATGGAGTTGGATCAATATGACGGCGAGGATGTCATCTATCTTCTCGTCAAGGACGATCCGGACGCGCGCCTGCGCGCCTCGGTGCGACTGTTGCGGACCGACCGGCCTCATCCGCTGCTGGACCTGTTCCAGGGGCTGTGTGACAACGGCGTGCCGCAGGGGGCGGATGTCTGGGAAATCTCACGCTTCTGTACCAATCCCGGCCTCACCAGCCGCCGCGACCGGCTGGCGCTGTTGTGGGAAATAATCTGCGGCTCACTGGAGACGGCGTTGCTGTTCGACATCGAGCGGCTCACGTTCGTCGCCAACCGGGCATTGCGGCCGCTGGCGCTGAATTGCGGCTGGGAGGCGCTGTCGCTAGGCTCGACACAGCCCGACCGGCACGACGAGGTTACCGCGATCGTCGCCGCAGTGACTCGCGGCGGGTTGCGTCGGGTCAGGGAACGGTTTGGTATCCCCGGACCGGTCATCCGGTTCTTTCCGGCAGCGATGGCAGCGCCGGTGCGGGTGGCGGCGTGAACGCGCGTGAGTGCTACCAGGTGCGCTCGGCGGATGCGCCGACGACGCTGGATCTGCTGCGGTCTCAGGGGTATGTGATTCTCGAGGATCTGGTCGAGCCTACGACCATCGACAGTGTTTGTCGTGAGCTCGAGCCCTGGATCGTGGCGACTCCCTATTGCGAGGGGGATTTCTACGGTTGGAACACGACGCGGCTGGGTGCGGTGTTGATGAAGTCCCCGGCATCGCATGCGCTCGTCGCGCACCCGCTGATTCTCGCCATCATGGACGAGGTGTTGGGTCCCCACTGCGACTGGTACCAGCTCAACCTTTCTCAGGCGGTCCGCATTCATCCGGGGGAACGCCAACAGGTTCCCCACCGTGACGAGGAAATGTGGCCGTGCGCGAAGAACGGGGCGGAGTACCTGGTCAACGTGATGTGGACACTGAGCGACTTCACCGAAAAAAACGGTGCCACCTGTGTGTGGCCACGAAGTCAGTTCAATGCGCTCAACCGCAATCTGAATTTCGACGCCCGGGTCGTGGCGGAGGCGCCGCGCGGCTCGGCGATCGTCTACTTGGGCTCAGTCACCCACTGCGCCGGCGCGAATCGCAGTGACCGGCCGCGCACGGGTCTGATCTTCAGCTATTGCCTGGGGTGGCTGAAACAATACGAGAACGCGTATCTCACCTACCCACCGGAGGTGGCGCGTCATTTTACGAAGCAGCTTCGAGAGCTCCTCGGGTACCGCATCCATCGTCCCAATCTCGGAGGTTATGAGGGGCAGGACCCCGCGGTCCTGTTCGAGGGACGCTCTCATACCCTGGCGGCGGTCGATGCGATCTCGGCCGCTACGGCCGCGGAACTGAGGCATTTTTATGAGAGTGCGTGAACAAAGGCGGTAAAGGATGACTCGCCCCAAAAAGCAGCATCGGCCCGGAGGGATTCACTACGTCGTTCTGTTCGGGAATGGCGGCCAGGAAATCTTCCAGGACGACGCGGATAAACAGTATTTCACCGAATTGTTGGCCGTGGCGCGGGCGCGCTGTAACGCTGAGATCTTCGCGTTTTGCCTGACTCGTCGCGACGCACGGCTCGTGGTGAGGGTGTCAGATGTTCCCGTCGGCCGCCTGGTACAGCGGGTGGCTACGCAATACTCGCGGAACAATCACGCGAAGTACGCCACGGCAGGGTACCTGTTCCAACATCCGTACCGCGCGTACCTGTTGGAGGGTACGACACACCTGCTGGAGATCGTGCGCCACGTGCATATGGCGCCCTTGGAAATGGGCGTGACTGCCGACCTTGACGGTTATCGCTGGTGCAGTCACCGCGCGTATGTCGGGCTGGAATCGCTCGATTGGTTGAATCAGGGGCCGGTGCTCGAGCTGTTGGCAGGAGGAGCAATAGGGGGCGGAGGCACGGAGGGCGCCCCGGTGATCGACGCGCCTGTGACGGGCGGCGCGGTTGCCGGTGGCGCCCTGGCGGCCGAGACCCGCGCGCCCGCCGCTGCTGCGCAGACTTATCAACAATTCATGAGCGCCCGTCGCGAGCCGCTGGCGGCCGTTGAGGCACCGCCGGGTGCCGCCCCGGACGATTCACCCCCGCGAAGCCAACTTCCCTCCGACGATCACTTCTTCAGCTGGCTGCGCCGCCACGCCGGCAAGCCGCCTGCAACTGTCACCGTCGACCAGGTGATTCAGGCGGTCGCCAAAAAAATGGGTGTCGATCGGAAGCGGTTGCTGTCCACTTCCCGGGAGCGGCGCCTGACATTGACGCGAGCGCTCATCGGGTGGCACGTGACCAAGAACCAGATCGCCACCCTGACAGAGGTGTCGCGTCAACTCGGTCGCGATCCATCGAGTGTCTATACCGCGTACGCACGCTATCGGGCGTGGCGGCCCCAGCTCTTCCGGGACTCGCTCGCGACCATCCTGCAGTACCTGGAGCCCGACGACCCTGCGCGGGATGCGTCGGCTCTCAAGAAGCACTGATCCAGGGATAGCTGTCGAGATCGAGGTTCCCGCCGCTGAGCACGATGCCGATCTTCTGCCCTTTCACGGGCAGTTTTTCGGCGGCGATGGCAGCGTAGGGCACCGCACCGGAGGGCTCGACAATGAGCTTCATCACTTCCCAGATCCTGCGCATGCCGGAGACAATGGCTTCTTCCGGAACCGTAACAATGTCGTCGACATAACGGCGGATTTCGGCGAAGGGCTTCTCTCCCAGCGAGGTGCGGAGCCCGTCGGCGATGGTCTTGGGATTGATCATCGGCACGATGTGCCCGCTTTTGAAGGAACGCGAGGCGTCATCGGCGCCAGCAGGCTCCACTCCGATCACACGCACGGCGGGCTTCAGGGTCTTGGTCGCCACCGCGATGCCGCTCAACTGACCGCCGCCACCCACGGGGCACAGGATCATATCGAGGTCCGGATGATCCTCCAGAAGCTCCACCGCCGTGGTGCCTTGTCCTGCCATCACGTGCAGATCGTTGTAGGGATGCACGAGTCTGGCGCCCGTCTCCGCGATCACACGCGCGACAGTACTCTCGCGAGCTTCCAGCGTCGGCTCACAAAATATGATCTTCCCACCATAACGGGTGACCGAAGCCTGCTTCGCCTTCGGCGCGTTGGTCGGCATGACGATGTGCGCCGTGATTCCGCGCAGTCTCGCGGCCCGCGCGAGGGCTGCGGCGTGATTACCGGAGGAGTGCGTAGCCACGCCATTGCGGGCTTCCGCCTCGGAAAGTGCGAAGACGGCGTTCGTGGCGCCTCGAGCCTTGAATGCGCCGACTTTCTGAAGGTTCTCGCACTTGAAGAAGAGTTGCGCGCCCGCGAGTGAGTCGAGGGTCTCGCTGGTCATCACCGGCGTACGGTGGACCTTACCCTTGATGCGTGTACGGGCTTCCTGAATGAGGTCCCACGTGAGACCCGCAGTTTCACTGTTCATCCAAAAATCATAGCACGCGCGCCGAAATGGCCGCTCCGTGCCGCCCGTAATTCAAGGTGGCCCGGACGGTCCGCGCTTCAACCGGATCACCTGGGCGCCGGAGTTGGGGTTACCCACGGGAACAGCGGAAATTCCGAACAAAGCGTTGAGTTCGACAATGAACTCATCGACGTTGGTGCTGCTGAACGCGCCACCCAGGTGGATTTGCGCCAGCGTCGGATCGCTTATTTCGAGTTTGCGTCGGTTGTAGCGGTTGAACTCCTCGATGGTCTCCGCGAGGGTGGCGTCTTCGAAAATGAGTTGTCCGTTGACCCAGGCGAGGTGGTGCTCGATCTGTTCCTGGGTAACGGCTTTGCGCTCCACATCGAATTCGGCCGAGCCGCCGCCCCCGCTGCTCACCTGGGCTTCTTCCCGGGCTGACACGGGGATGGGTGGCGGAGGCCGCTCGAAATCAGATGCGCCCACGTCGGTCCAGGCCACCGCGTTGGGATTGAGGATGAGAGGCGCCGGGCTCTGGTACGCGAATATCTTCACCCGGCCTTCGACGACGGAAACCTTGGTACCGTGCTGTCCACGATAGACGCTGAACTCCGTCCCCACCGCCTCGACGACAGTGGGGCCGACGTGGACCCTGAAAGGACGGTGGGCATCGTGTGCTACGGCGAAGAGCGCCTCGCCGTTCAGCAAATCGATGTCGCGGCCATGAGGCGTCAGCCAGACTCGCATGCGCGATCGAGTATTCATGGTGACGGTCGAGCCGTCGTCGAGATGAATGACCCGGCGCTCACCGACGCCGCTGACGTAGTCGGTGGGAGCCAGGTCGGCCAGAAATAGCGACACAGACGCAACTACGACGAGCGCGAAGGTGACGATACGCGCGGTAGGCCAGTGCCAGCGAGGTGGCGGCGGCGGTGGAGGAAGCGGCTCCCCTGGGGGCGGCCGGGTCATCCGATCCGGGAAATAACTGCGGAACTCAACCACGTTGTGGGGAAGTTGCCTGCTGGTGGGAACGAGTGCTTCGAGTTGGTCGCGTTGTGACTTGCTGAGCCACGTGAGCTCGAGCGTCAGTGCCACGGAGTACGGCGCTTCCTCGACCTGACGCCCGCGGACCTGACGCCAGGTGCGTGTTTTATGTTGCAGTGCACTTAGCAGGGTTGTGAGCGTTCTGAGCCATGGAGCTCCTGAAGTCGTACCTGGCGTTCCTCCCCTCGATGGGCCCATGGTCACTGGCTTCCTTTTGTCCTGAAGTCCCTCTATTGACGTCGTGTTGCGACGCAATAGAACTGTCACTCACAGCTGTTGATTTGCGCATGCGCGTGCATGTGTTCCCAAAGTCGCGCGATGGGCGTTTCTGTTTTATGGGTAATGTCAGCTCAAAGTTTGAATAATCGGACTTTGTTCTTAAGACAGCGCATTACGTCTTGTTTGACGTGGACCAAAGACCTAGTTTGTTCCGCATAGGAGAACCAGGGCTTAAATAGCGCGCATGATGCGATGCGGAACGAGGCGGCGCTGACGCCTGGTTTTGTTAGTGGCTCGAAGAAGTGAGTTATAAACAACAGAACATTGGTTATGAGATACAACGAATCAGAAATCAAACATTCAACGCCCGCCGGAAATCAACTCGATGAGCGCTGCTGAAATCAAACACCGCGCGACGCGGCTGGTTGGATTGCGGCTCGTGCAGGGGCGGGAACTCGCGCCGGGGGCGGCTTCCGAGCTGGCACGGATGAGAGCGGTAACACGATGCCTCGGACCGGGTGTTGCCGGATGAGTGGGCGGCGGTTGCTTCCGGGGCCGGTATTTCCAGGCGCAGCAAGACCTTAGGCGCGGAAACCGGTGTCACTTCCCAGGCGTGTCCCGTGAGGCTCCGAGGTGTCTGCTCAGGCAACTGTTTATGTTGGAGGAGTTGATGGCATAACGGCGGTGTGTTCGGTAAAGTAGTTGTAACAATCCGAGTTCTGCTGGAGAATTCGCAGCTAGTGGATCGAGGGGGGTGTCAGGTCGGGCTTTCGGGCCCGGTCTGGCATTTACGACGCGCTGTGGCGCGGGGCATACGGGGTTCGCGGGAGACCGCGAGCCCCGTCAGCCTGTAGACCCCGCCGGCCTGGGGCCGGGTCAGGGTGCCGAGCGAGAGGCCATCCGCCCGCGGTGCTGTTCCAGATCGAGCTTTGCCAGGGCCGCATTGACGTCGACCGACGCGCTCGCCTCGCTGCCGTTCGTCCCCGCGGTTTCCTTCAGAAGCGACACGATCGAGCTCGTGCTCAGCCTGTTTCCCGTAGAGGACAGCAGGAGAGCGATTACGCCCGTCAATTCCGCAGCTGCCACCGAAGTCCCTGATTCGAAGTCGTATTGACCTTCGGGCCGCAGTGTCAGGATGTGGGCGGCGGGTACCGAGAAGGCGTCGGAGCGTAGCGAGCGCTGCATTCCCTGTGCCGCGATCACGCCCGGAATTCCAGTTGGAAATGCATCAGCCGGCTCGGCTGCCGCGCCCACGAAAGTCACGCCACGCTTCATAGCAGCCTCGATGAGGGCCGACAGGAGCGGATCCGATGGGCCGGCGATGCTCATGTTGATGAGTTGGCTCCCGGAATCGAGCGCGGCGGCGAGTGCCTTGGCGAGCGTGAAGGTATTGCACACGGCGTCGTCACTGTCCGGTTGTAATTGCCAGCAGGCCTCGAAGACGTCCAGCTGAGCCAGGGGTGCAATCCCGACAATACCGATGTGGTTATTCGCCACGGCGGCAATGAGTCCCGCCATCGCCGTGCCGTGGCGGTAAGAGGCCGCCGTTGTGGCCCGCATATCGACGAACGACCTCGTATGGGCGATCCGTCCGCGCAGATCGGGGTGCCGTGCGTCGACACCCGTATCGATCAAGGCGATGTGCACGCCCGCACCCTGCGAATGCTCATGGGCGGCTGCAATTCCCAGCGCGGGGAGGTTGGTCTGGAGATCGTACAGCGGGTCGTTGTAGGAGCCGCCAGGCTGCTTCGTATCCGAAAGCGTATGGAACTCCGACAGGGGCTCCGCGAGGGCGACGTTGGAGTCCTTCGACAGGGCCTCGACGACCGACTTCACGGAGCGGTCGTCGGGGATCTCGTAGACCACACAATGAATCGCGAGTGAGCGGATCGGCCAGTTGGCTATCTCACGCAGTGAGTATTTGCTGGCGACGTGCTTCGCCTGGCTGTGCGCGCTCTGTGCGAGCAGGTAGCCGTCGCCGCTATAGCGCCGTCCTGTGCTTCCCGCAGGCCCGGGCGACTGCCGCGGCTCGTTCGTGAATGTAACGACCACTCGCGCGTGCCGTGCTTCACCGGGAGCCGAGGCGGTCGCGAGCGGCGGCGCTGCAACGCAGTTTTCCGTACCCGCGCTGACAATTACCAGGCTCAGGAGGCAGGCGTGCACAATGGCGCGCATTACGGCTACGGCCCTCGAGCTGTTGATACTTGCGCGTCGCCGGACGTTTTGTCCGTCGCGATAGGCTCAACCCAACGGACTCGCGGATCGGCATGCAAACGTGCCGATAACACACGCATTTCCTCGCTCACACGCTCCGGAGTGGCCGTGCCATGGGCGAGGTTGTCGGGTGTGACTGCAAAGATTCCGCTGCTGTCGGGCCCTTCGACGACACGGGCGCCGCTCGAACGCAAAGCCGTTTCCGCTTCGCCAACAGTGACCGAGCGGTCAAAGGAAATGTGTAGGACGTTTACGGTCGCGTGAACAACATCCGTGTGCGTTTTGTAGAGGGGCTGCGACGATCGATAGACGGTGGTGACAATGCCGCCGAGACCGATCGCGAGAATGAAGCTCGCCGCCCACGCGAGTCCGGGCGGACGCCATGTAGACAGGGAGATGGGCCTGTCGGCCTGGCGGCGGATCGAGGCAACGGGAGCCTTGTCACGCTCCTGGGTTTTCCGAGCGGGGGGTGCGGTCCCGTCAATGCGATCCATGAGCTTGCGGAAAGACGGCCCCGGAGCGTAGGTCACGCGATCGGGCTCCGTCAGAACGTTGCAGAGGAGGCGTTGGAAAGCGAGTTCCTCGCGGCAGGCGGCGCAGGCTCGAACATGCGGCTCGATCTGGTCTCGCTCCGCCTGGGACAACCGCCCGTTCGCGAGCCATGGCAATGATCGCCAGGCTTCTTCGTGCCGTGCGGAATCGTCGGACGCAATCATGACTTACCCTTTACCCCCGAGCTCGAGCGGCCGCCATTTTCCTTGGGCGTGATGCCTCCCAGCGCCGGAAGCAGCTTCTGCAGCTTCGCGCGCGCGTGGAAAAGCCTCGTTTTCACCGTGTTCACCGGACAGCTCATAATTTTCGAAATTTCCTCGCACGAATAACCTAGCTCGTAACACAATTCGACGGCCAGCCGCTGCTCGACCGGTAGTTGCACGAGGGCTTGCACGAGCCAATCGCGCAGTTCCTCGGTCCGCAGTGATTCGTCACTGGTAAGTGGGGGAAGGGGGGCATCCGGGTTCTCGATGGCCAGGATGCGAGATGAAGACCGGAACGCGTTTCTCGCTTTTCGGTACGCAATCCCCAGAATCCAGGTCGATGGTTGCGACTCCCCCCTGAAATCGCCCGCCTTGCGCCAGACTATGTAGAACGTGTCGTTGATGACCTCTTCAGCCACGTCGTAGCGCTTCGTGAGCCGGGTCAGGAACCGGGCCAGGCGGCGGTGATAGAGCCCGTACAATTCTTCGAAGGCCTTGCGGTCGCCTTGTGCAATGCGGGAGATAAGCTCGACTTCCCGGGCGGTCGACGAGCCGCTGCGGTAGTTCGGCTCCGGGGTGTGCGGATCGATGTATGGGGTGCCTTTCATTCCGATTTCCTTTACCGGTAAGTGGCGCGGGAACGCGACAAGGTTCAAGAGTCCTGCGGTCAAAAGCTCCAGCTGAGCGTGCCGGCAATGCGGTTGTTGACGTAGGGATAGGGGAAAAGCTTCTGGGCTCGGTCCTGAGTCAGAAAGTAGCCGACGTCGATTCGCCAGCGATGCCACTCAAAGGCCAGGCCCAGATTGCCGTAGGCGTAGCCAATGGTGGGGCTGTCAATCGACGGCGAATTCGCGCCGGAAAACAGGTAATAGCCGGCTCCGGCGGTGGCGTAGAAACCGTTGAAGAGATGCCACTGTCCCGAGGTTTCGGCGTCGTAGGCGGGGTAACGGGCGGCGCGGCGGTTGGAGCCCCAGTAGCGAACCGCGTTCGGGATCGCGGACACCGAGAACGTCCACGCGTCCAGGTAGGACACGGAGGCTGCGATCTCCTGATAATCGCTCGAATAGTATTGATGGCCGGCGACGTAGGAGTAGTTCGTGGCCGTTAGGCTCGTGTTCCACGCACTGCTCAGGTCAAAGCGCTGACCTATGTATTCATCGACTTTGTAGGCCGCGTAGGGCCTGAATTTATCGTCGAGGGTGGACGTCCATACGCCGGCAAAAGTACCGCTGGCGAGGCTTGCATGCAGGTCGAGCTGCAAGGCGCCCTTGTTGTCCGTTTCCGAGAAACCCCGATAGATGTAGTCAGTCGTGGCGGCCACTTCGCCGCCGAACGAGACGGCCTGGACGGATGGGGCGTGAACGAGGAACAGTCCGATCCAGGCATAGAAAAGTCCGGCGTAAATTGGAGGAGCGCGACGCGACTGGACCACTATGCCCTCGGAGCGGGTACGAAGAGTCGTACTGCCTTGCGGTAATCGACGGAATTGTAAGGCTATTCGGCACCGGACTGTGTTCCTGGCGCCGTTTGCAGACACCGGGAGCACGGTCCGGCTCATTGCTGCGGACGGTTGGGGAACGGACCGCGCCATCCTGCGGTTGACGCGCTCTGTCGGCAAGCAGGAAAAGTCAGCTCGCCGAAGCCATTTAGGCGTTCCCTTAGGGGGAGGAGACCCGGTCAGGAGCCCGTGTATTGCAGGGGAAGCCCCGTGACGCTCGGTGTCTACGCGGCAGTCGAACGGCGGCGGTAATCGCTGGGGGTTGATTTATAGCGTTCGCGGAAGACGCGTCCGAAGTGTGACGCGTTGTTGAAACCGTGGAGGAACGCGATCTCGGTCACCGTGCGGCTGCGTTGGGACGCGTCGCTTATGGCGCGAGCGCACTCTTCGAGTCGACGGCGGAGGATGTAAGCGCCGACAGTTTCGCCGTCAGCTTCGAAAAGCTGGTGGAGGCGCCGGGGCGACAGGTGCACGGCGGCGGCGACGCTGCCAGGAGTGAGTGCCGGATCGTGAAGATGCGTCTCGATGTAGCTGCGGATCTGCTCGCGACGTGCGATGGCGATTGACGAGCCTTCGGGCGCGGTTGCGGTGATGCTGGCGTAGGCACTGGCCACGAGATCGAGGATCGCCTCGCTGAAGCGCGGCGAAAGAAACGTCTCATCACCCGTGCGCCGCTGCTGCCAGAAGTTACAAAGGAGAGAAGAGAGCAGGCCGGACACTCCGCTCCGTCCCGACATGGCGATACCGACCAGGCTTTCGGGGTTCGGCATGCGCCGCGCCAGTTCGGGGTGCGGAACGCTGAGCACGAGCATCCGGTTCGGTTGTTGGAATGAGACTTCGTAAGGCCGGGAGCTGTCGAGGAGGTGGAAATCACCATAGCGGAGCACCGCCTCCCGTCCCTGCTGGCGATTGACACTCACTCCATCGAGTTGCAGACAGAGCATGAAAAGGGCGTCGCGCGTCCGTGCGACGTGCTGCCGTGAGTGGCGCACGATCGCAGGCTCGGAGCGAGCTTCTGCCAGGCGGATGTCCCCAACCTGGGTCCGCGTCAGGCGACCGACGAACGCACGCCTGTCCACCGGATCCGTCACGAGCGGGGTGAAGGCACTCCCGGTCAGGTCGTTCCAGTACTCGAGCCGCCGATGCGGCGGTAATTCCGCTGTCGAAAAAGTTTCCAGCTGAGGCATTGCCTCACCCCCAATTCGCTGGGCACGATCAAGTTCTAGTCAATCGGAATACCCGTCGGTGCGCAAGGGCTGACGCACCCCCGGACTACCCCTTACTGACCGGTGGGGCTACCTGGATGTTCCAATCTCTTGCAACTCATTGAATCGGAAGCCGACAGTGGCTCCGCCGATGGGCGCCGCCAGGTGAATCCCGGCGCCGCGCCTTCCCTCATGGTTGAATTTTATCTCTCCATTGGTAGAGCCGGCTTGTCGCGCGGGAGCGCTACATTGCACGATAGATCGATCCCAAACCGGAGGTTCCCCTAAGTGAATGCCTCGATTTCCCAGTCGCAGATTGCGACTCAACCCGAGCCGTCGGCGGCCGTGGCCAAATTCCTGAAGCGCCCGCCACGCTTGTTCATCGGCGGGGAGTGGGTCGAGGCCAAATCGCAGGAACGGATCTCCGTGGTCGATCCGGCAACGGGGCGGGAGATCTCCTCAGTCGTCGACGCCAACTCCGCCGACGTCGATCGCGCGGTGGCCGCTGCTCGAGCTGCCTTCGACAAGGGTCCCTGGCGCGACATGCTCCCCGGCGACCGGCAGGCGCTGTTGTGGAAGCTGTCGGATCTCATCGAAAAGCACATGGACGAGCTCGCCGAGCTGGAGAGCATCAACAACGGCAAGACGAAGTTCATGGCGACCGTGGTGGATGTCGCCGGTACCCGTGACTACTTCCGCTATATGGCCGGGTGGGCCACCAAGATCGAAGGCTCCACGTTCGAGACTTCGATTCATGGGCCGCCAGGCATGAAGTTTCAAACCTACACGACCCGTGAGCCGGTCGGGGTGGTCGCGCAGATCGTGCCCTGGAACTTTCCGCTGGCCATGGCCGCCTGGAAGCTCGGTCCCGCGTTGGCGACCGGTTGTACTTGTATTCTGAAGCCTGCGGAGCAGACGCCGATGACGGCGTTGCGCCTCGCCGAGCTCATCGCCGAGGCGGGGTTTCCGCCAGGCGTCGTCAATGTTCTCACCGGGCTCGGCGAGACCACAGGCGCCGCGCTCGTCGCTCATCCGGGCGTGGATAAAGTTGCGTTCACGGGGTCGACTTCAGTCGGCAAGCTCATCAACAAGTCGGCTACGGATACCTTGAAGCGGGTATCGCTCGAGCTCGGTGGGAAGTCGCCGGTGATCGTCCTGCCCGACGCCGATATCAACACGGTGGTCGGCGGCGCCGCCAATGCAATTTTCTTCAACGCCGGCCAGGTGTGCTGCGCCGGAACGCGGTTGTATGCGCATAAGAAGATTTTCGACCAGGTCCTCGAGGGTGTGACTGCCGCCGCCGCCTCGATCCAACTCGGGCCGGGACTCGATCCGAAGACCGGCATGGGTCCGCTGGTCTCGAAGGAACAGCAGGAACGGGTGCTGGGTTATATCGAGTCGGGCAGGAAGGAGGGCGCGAAGGTGCTCACCGGCGGTGATGCGCCGTCCTCGCCGGGCTTCTTCGTGAAGCCGACCGTGCTGGCCAATGTGCGTCCTGACATGAAGGTCGTCCGTGAGGAGATCTTCGGGCCCGTGCTGGTCGCACAGCGATTCGAGGATCTCGATGATCTCGCCGCCCTGGCGAACGACACGCCGTACGGTCTCGGCGCCAGCGTCTGGTCGAACGATCTGCGTGCCGTGCAGCGTCTCGTGCCGAAGATCCGTGCCGGCACCGTCTGGGTGAATTGCCACAACTTCGTGGACCCCAACATGCCGTTCGGCGGTTTCAAACAGTCCGGATTCGGCCGCGAGCACGGCCGCGCCGTTCTCGACCTGTACACGGAGTTGAAGTCCGTCTGTATGGCGTACTAAGAAGAATCGGGGCGCAGCCCCAATCAAGAGGGGGGGTGTATGTACGCATCACGCTGCGGGGCGCTGAGCCTCGTTGCCTTGCTTGCTGCTTGCGGTTCGAAAGGGTCCGCGCCGGCAGCGCCAGAGTCACAACCGCCGCCGGCCGCTAAGGCGGCGGTGAACGCCGCACGCATCACCGCGGCGGACAGCGAGCCCGGCAATTGGATGACTTACGGGCGTACCTACGATGAGCAGCGCTTCAGTCCATTGCAGCGGATCAATGCTCAGAATGTCAGCCAGCTCAAGCTCGCATGGCACTACGACCTGGACGCGGCTCATCGCGTCCAGGAATCGACGCCCATTGTCGTCGACGGTGTCATGTACCTCACCTCTGCGTGGAGCAAAGTGTTTGCTCTGGACCCCGCGACGGGCAAGCAGCTTTGGGTCTTCGACCCTGCGGTGCCTGGCACCACCGGCGTGAAGGGATGTTGTGATGTAGCCAATCGAGGTGTTGCCGTCTGGAACGGCAAGGCCTACGTGGGAACCTTCGATGGCCGGCTCATCGCCCTGGATGCGGCAACGGGCAAACCCGTCTGGTCTGTTTCGACCATAGACAGTGCGGACGCCGACCCCCAGTCGTACACGATCACCGGCGCGCCGCGCATCGTCAAAGGCAAAGTCATCATCGGCAACGCGGGTGGTGAGTACAAGGCGCGCGGTTACATCACGGCTTATGACGCCGAGACCGGCAAGAAGGTCTGGCGTTTCTATACCGTGCCTGGCGAGCCCGGCAAGACTGACGGAGCGGCTTCGGACGAGGTCCTCGAGAGCAAGGCGCGCCCAACCTGGAGCGGCGAGTTCTGGAAGTTGGGTGGCGGCGGGACCACCTGGGATGGCATGGCGTACGACCCGAAACTCGATCTGCTCTACTTCGGCACCGACAACGGCGAGCCCTGGAATCACGCGGCCCGCGGCGGTGGCGATAACCTCTTCACCGCTTCGATCGTCGCCGTGCGCCCCGACACCGGCGAGTATGTGTGGCACTTTCAGAATACGCCCGGCGAGAGTTGGGATTACTCAGCCGTGCAACAGATGACACTGGCCGATCTGAGCATCGACGGCAAGGTGCGCCAGGTGATCATGCAGGCGCCGAAGAACGGCTATTTTTATGTGCTCGACCGCGCGACGGGTGAATTCATCTCGGCGCAGCCGTTCACGCAAACCAACTGGGCCACGGGTCTGGATCCGAAGACCGGACGCCCGGTTGAAAACCCGCAGGCGCGGTATGGCGAGACAGGCAAGCCGTGGACTGCCCAGCCAGGGCCGTCCGGCGGGCACTCCTGGCCGGCGATGTCCTACGATCCGTTGACGCACCTCGTCTACATACCGGTGATCGATGGGGGTTTCGTGTTCATCGGTGACAAGAGTTTCAAGCCGAAGAGCCAGGGTTGGAATACCGCGGTCGACTTCAACTCGGGCAGTCTGCCCGAAGATCCTAAGGTCATCGCGCAAATCAAGACCACACTGAAGGGGCATCTGTCGGCCTGGGATCCGGTGGCACAGAAGCAGGTCTGGTCCGTGCCTTACGACACTTCCTGGAATGGCGGCGTGGTCTCTACCGCGGGCAACCTGGTCTTCGAGGGCACGAGCAGGGGCGAGTTCGCGGCCTTCCAGGCCGATGATGGTAAGCGCCTCTGGTCGACCCAGACCCACACCGGCATCGTGGCGCCCCCCATCACTTACGAAGCCAACGGCGAGCAGTATGTCGTGGTGGAGATTGGTTGGGGTGGGGCGTTCGGTCTTGCCGCTGGCCAGCTCGCCCACGATGCGCAGCCGAACGAAGGCAACATTCCGCGTGTGCTGGCGTTCAAGTTGAACGGCACGGACACGATGCCGACTGCGCCGGCCGCGCGCGATTTGAAGCTTGCGCCGCCGCCGAACAGAGCGAGCGCCAAAGTCGTAGCCCAGGGTAAGTTGCGCTATCACACCTACTGCAGCATGTGTCACGGCGACAGTGCTTTCAGCGGCGGAGTGTTGCCCGACCTGCGATATTCGGTGGCGTTGAGCGATCCAGGTGTATGGCAGAGCATCGTCCACGATGGCGTCCGCTCGGCCAACGGCATGGTCTCGTTCAGCGGCGAGCTGAGCAAAGACGAGATCGAGACGATCCGCTCGTACGTTATCTATCGCGCGAATGCGACGAAGAACGGGGTAAAGTAGAGGCGTAAACCAGTGCCAAGGGGACGCGGGCGCGAGATGGCTTCGTTCGGCAACACGCTGCAGGTCGGCGGGCTGCGTATGGCTGAAGTGTGCTCGTTGCCTGATGGGGTGGAGCACCCCATGCCTGCGACGGAGAATCCGGACGAGGCGCTTTTTTTCCTGGTGCTGCAACTCGAAGGCAGCAGCATTCATCGTCAGGACGAGCGCGACGCAAAGCTCTCTCCCGGCGATTTCACGCTCTGCGCCTCGACACGCCCCTACGAAATGACCCGGCCGGTGCCGGGTCGTTGCCTGGTGATCGTGATCCCCGACAACCTCATGCGCCGACATCTTGCTTGCCCCGACGACGTCGTCGCCGTCCGCATGGCGGGGAACCGTGGCATGACAGGCGTGCTGTCTGACTTCATCAAGAGCTTCTGGGACTGTCGTGCGGATGCCGCCGATCCGGCCGTGGCCTTGCGCATGTCGTACACGCTGCTCGATCTCATCGCCGCAGCCTATTCAGTTTCCCCGCATGCCCGCCACGAGCAGTCATCGCTCGTCGCCGCCCACCGCGTACGAATCATCTCTTATATCGAAGCGCGCCTGCGCGATCCGCAGCTCAACCCGACGACCGTGGCGCGAGCCTGTAAAATAACGGTCCGCTACCTGCATCATCTTTTTACCGCCGAATCCGAAACGGTGACGCAATACATCCAGCGACGCCGCCTCGAGGAGTGCGCCCGTGCGTTAATCGCTGCCCCTGTCCGTGGCCGCCTCGTGACCGAGATCGCCTTTGACTACGGCTTCAACAGCCTCACTCATTTCGGCCGTGTGTTCCGCAACCAATTCGGTTTGACGCCCAGCGAATACCGCCGCGCAGCCAGAGATTGATCCCATGCCAACGCCAAAAATCCTCCTCACCCGCCGCTGGCCCAGCGAGGTCGAGCATTACCTTTCTCAGCGCTACGACGTCACCATAAATGAGCACGACACGCCCCCCGACGCGGTGGCGCTGAAGGCGGCCCTGGCGTCCTACGATGCCGTGTGCCCCACCGTAACCGACAAACTCAACGCCGACGTGCTCGCGGCCGGCGGCGGTCGGGTCAAGATTCTCGGCAACTATGGGGTCGGGGTTAGTCACATCGATCTGCCTACCTGCAAACGCCTCGGTATCGTCGTCACCAACACTCCAGATGTCCTCACGGATGCCACCGCCGAAATCGCTGTCACTTTGATGCTCATGGCGGCCCGTCGCGCCGGCGAAGGCGAGCGACAGGTTCGCGGCCACAAGTGGGATGGCTGGGCCCCGACGCGCATGATTGGCGCGGGTGTCACAGGTAAAACGCTGGGCTTGGTAGGTTTCGGCCGCATCGGCCAGGCGACCGCGCAGAAAGCGCACCACGGCTTCGGCATGCCGGTCCTCTACTATTCCCGCAAACGAGCCGCCCCCGAAGTGGAAGCGCGCACGGGCGGCCAACATTGCGCCTCGCTGGACGAGTTGTTGGAGCGCGCGGATTTCGTGTCACTGCACTGCCCCGGTGGTGCCGAGACCCGGCATCTTCTGAATGCGGCCCGCCTCGACCGGATGAAGCGCTCGGCTTTTCTCATCAACACGGCCCGTGGCGAGGTGGTCGACGAGGCTGCGCTCGCCAATGCTCTGCGCAATCGGGTGATCGCGGGCGCCGGCCTCGATGTTTACGAGCACGAGCCCCGGGTGCCCGAAGCCTTCCTCGGGTTGGAAAACGTGGTCCTGCTACCCCATCTGGGGAGTGCGACGCTGGAGACGCGCGTCGCCATGGGAATGCGTGTTGCTGAGAACCTGGAACGGTTTTTCGCGGGCCTCGAGCCGGCAGACCGCGTGGCTTGAGCGGGAGTGTTTACATGATCAAACGGATCCGTCTCGCGGCTTTCCTGGTGGCCTTGACCGCCGCGCAGTGGAGTTATGCCGCGCCGGGTGACTGCGGCAAGCTGAAAGGAATGAAGTTTGCCAACACGCGACTCATGGTGGTCGAAGAGGTCACTCCGAATCCGGTGTGGATCTATCCTCCCTCGCTGTTCACGACCATGGCAGAGCAGTTCGCCAAAGGCCCGGTAGGGGTGCAGAAGCCGTTCTGTCGGGTCGTCGGCATCATTGAGAAGGAAATCAACTTTGAGGTCTGGCTGCCGCGGGACTGGAATGGCAAATTCCAGGGCGTCGGCAATGGTGGTCTCACGGGCGCCATCAACTATCCCTCCATGGGCACCGCGCTCGGCCAGGGATATGCCACCGCATCCACGGACACTGGGCATCGCACGGAGCAGGGGTTCTTCGAAGACGAGTGGCTCGAAGGCCATCCGCAGCGTCTCATCAACTTCGCGTACCGGGCGCATCACCTCATGGCCCAGACGGCGAAGCGGATCGTCGCGGCTTACTACACCAAGCCCGCGACACGCGCGTACTACAGCGGGTGCTCCTCGGGCGGCTGGGAAGGATTGAGTGAGGCGGAAAGGTATCCGGACGATTACGACGGGATCGTGGTGGGCGCACCCGCTATCAATCTCGTGAAAGTGCAGACGCGGGGCATTCTCATTGCGCAAATGTCGCTGAAGAATCCTGAGGGTAATCTCACCCACGATCTGGCGGTGAGGCTCGTAGCTGCCGCCGTTGCGAAGTGCGACGCCAAAGACGGGCTCAAGGATGGGGTCATCGACGATCCGCGCAATTGTGACTTCGATTCGGCGGAGCTGCAGTGTCAGAGCGACACCGCGAAAGACTGCCTTTCGCCGGCGCAGGTACGGATGGCGAAGGTGCTTTACGGACCGTTGAAAAGCCGCGGCGGGATGCCGCTCTATCCGGGGGCCGCCCTGGGCGCGTCGCCCCTGGCGGAGCTGCCCCCATCCTCCACAAAGTCAAAGCCTGGCGACGCCGCTATTACACGCATGCTGCCGCAGAAGCCGTCCTGGACGGTCAATACGTTTGACCCCGACAGGGACATTCCGGTGCTGGAAAAGCAGCTCGGGTCCACGCTCGATGCCGCCGATCCCGATCTGCATCGATTTCAGGCGCATGGCGGCAAGCTGATCATGTACCACGGCTGGGCGGACCCCCTGCTGTCGCCTTACAACACGCTCGATTATTACGGCAGCGTGGTGCAGTCGATGGGTGGCCAGCAGGCGACGGATGGCTTTCTGCGACTGTTCATGGTTCCCGGGATGGAACATTGCCGCGGCGGTCCGGGTCCGAATACGTTCGATGCGGTTGCGCCGCTCGATGATTGGGTCGAGCATGGTGTCCCCCCGGAGCGGATCATCGCTTCGCATAACGGGGCGGACGGTAAGCAGGTCGACCGTACCCGACCGCTGTGCCGGTACCCGCAGGTAGCCCGGTATAAAGGCACTGGCAGCACGGACGAAGCCGCGAGCTTCAGCTGCCAGACGCTGTAGATTCGTAGGAGAAGAGATGAACGCACAGATTTCACCCCGGAACGAGCCGCTCGCCCTGGTGGGCAGCTTTTTGGCCCGGACCCACGGCCTTTTCATTGACGGCAAGTTCGTTCCCGCCCTGTCGGGCGAGATGTTCGACGTCATCAATCCCGCCACCGGCGAAGTCTTCGCGAAGGCAGCCGCCGGTGGAGCTGAGGATATCGACCTCGCGGTAAAAGCCGCGCGCCGGGCCTTTGACAGTGGTCCGTGGTCGACCATGAACCCCTCCGGTCGCCGTAATCTGATGTGGAAGCTCTCCGACGCCATCGAGAAGAACGCGGAGGAGATCGCGACGCTCGAGAGTCTCGATAACGGTATGCCGATTACCATGGCGCGATTCATGGCGGCCGGCGCCTCCGAGTGCCTGCGCTACAACGCGGGTTGGGTCGGCAAGATCATCGGTGAGACTCCCAACATCGCCGCGCCGAGTCATCATGTCTACACGCTGCGCGAGCCTGTTGGTGTGGTCGGGGCCATCACGCCCTGGAACGTGCCGCTCGCGATGGAAGTGGCCAAAATCGCCTCCGCTCTCGCGGCCGGTTGCACCGTGGTGTTGAAGCCGGCGGAGCTGACTCCGCTGACGGCTATTCGACTGGCGGAGCTCATTGCGGAAGTGGGCTTCCCGCCGGGAGTGGTGAACATCGTCACGGGGTTTGGCGATCCGGCCGGTAAGGCACTGGCGCTGCACCCTGAAGTCGACAAGATCTCGTTCACCGGCTCGACCGTGGTGGGTAAATCCATCGTGGCTGCGGCGGCCGGCAACCTAAAGCGCGTCGCCCTCGAGCTCGGTGGCAAGTCACCCGTCATCGTGTTTCCCGACGCCGATATAGAGCGTGCCACGGCCGGTGCTGCCGACGGCATTTTCCGGAACGCTGGTCAGATCTGTGTGGCCGGCTCGCGCCTCTACGTGCACAAGAAGGTGTTTGATCAGGTCGTCGAGGGCGTCGTGGCCCGCGCAAAAGCGCTGAAGGTCGGTCCTGGGATGCAGCCGGACACGCAGATGGGTCCTCTGATTTCGCAGAAGCAACTCGACCGCGTGTCAGGATATGTGGATTCGGGAGCCGAGCAGGGCGCCGAAGTCGTCGTTGGCGGGAAGCGTGTCGAAGGCAAAGGCTACTTCATGCAGCCGACCGTGCTCGCCGAGACGAACCGCGACATGCGCGTCGTACGCGAAGAAATCTTCGGACCCGTCGTTTGCGCGATGCCGATCGACGACGAGGATCTCGATCGTATCGTGCGGATCGCCAACGATACCGACTACGGCCTTTCTTCCAGCGTCTGGACCCGTGACATCAGCCTGGCTCACAAGCTGGCGCGCCGGATCAAGGCGGGCACCGTGCGCATCAACGGCGGCATGGGGCTCGACTACGCCATGCCGTTCGGTGGTTACAAACAGTCGGGTTGGGGTCGGGAGAACAGCCGCGAGGGTGTCGAGGCCTATACCGAGGTTAAGACGGTGTCGGTGGCTCTGTAATTCGAGAGGGGGGAGCGCCGCTCCCCCCTGGGCATTGCGCCCCCGGTGTCACTTACAAGCCAAACACCGCTTCCGCGTTCGTCTGGTAGAACTTCTTCTGGTCGGCGACTGACAGGGAAGAGCGCTCCATCTCTTTCACTTCCTCCGGCGCGTACTGGTACGGGTAGTCCATTGCGTACAGCACCCGGTCCATGCCCAGGACCTGCTGGCAGAACTGGATCGCCGGTGCCCAGGCCATGCCGCTGTTGGTGACGAACACATTTTCCCGCATGTAGTCGCTGACTTTTTTCTTGAGCGGCTTCATGAAGGCATAGCGCTTCGAGCTCACCGTCGCGTGATGCATGTAGTCGAGGCGGAAGAGCCAGAAGGGCAGCGCCTCGCCCAGGTGGCCGACGACGATCTTCAACTGCGGAAAGCGATCGAAGGCACCGCTCGTGATGATGGACAGCAGGTGCATCCCCGTGTCGACACCGAATCCGTAGATGGCGCCGTCGAGTCCGCGAGCCAGCAAGGGCTCGATGAGCCCTTTCGAGGGGCTGTTGGGATGCAGGTAGATGGGGACATCGAGCGCTTCCGCCGCGGCGAAAATATCCCAGAACTTCGGGTCGTCCAAATATTCGCCCAGGGTGTGCGAGTTCAGAATCGCACCCTTCAGGCCGAGTTGACGGACGCCGCGCTCGAGCTCCTTGGCGCCTTCCTTCGGGTTCTGAGGGGCAACGGCGGCCAGGCCCGCGTAGCGATCAGGATATTTCCGGATGGCTTCCGCGAGCTGATCGTTGCTGGAGATCGCGACCGACACGGCGGTTGCCGCGTCAAACACCTGCACGCCGGGTGAGGTGAGGGAGAGGATCTGTTTGTCGACGCCGCTCGCGTTCATGTCGTCGATGCGTGGCTGCCCCAGTTCCTGCAGACGATCGATGATGAACTTGGGACGTGGGTTCTGGTTGCCGAGGTAGAAGCCCCAGAGGCTTTTGAAGCCCGGATCGTCGAGTGTGTTCTCGGCCAGCATGCGACGGTAGAGATTCAACATCTCGCTGGTTGCCCAGGCCTCTTCGGTCGCGATCCGCAGGTGGCCCGGACGGCTGTTCGACTCACTGGATGACATGCTGTTTCCCCCTTTTAGTATGGCACTGCCGTTGCTTTGCTCAAGGGCCCCTCAGAGGCCCGTTTGTAGCTGCCGGTAATCGCGCGGTGTGATGCCGTAGCGAGCGCGGAATACGCGGCCGAAGTGCGTCGGACTGTTGAAGCCGAAGTCGAAGGCAATCGAGGTGACTGTGCGTGTCCGCTGCGACGGGATGGTGAGGGCCCGTGAGCACTCTTCCAGGCGGCGGCGCAGTATGAATCGCGCGACGGTCTCCGCTTCTTCCGAGAAAAGATGATGCAGGTATCGCGGCGTCATCTTGCAAGCTTCTGCGACCCGCATGGGTGTGAGATCGGGGTCGCCGAGATGAGCCTCGATGTAGTTCACGATCCGTATGCGGTGCGACGTGGCCAGCGAGGAGCGGTCGGACTGCGCCTGTGGCAACGTCGTATAGGCGCTCGCCATCAGGTCGAGAATCGCGCGGCTGATACGGGGAACGACAATCGGATCGACGTCGTCGCGGCAGCGGGCCCAGAAGTCGCGCAGGAATTGCGACAGCAGTCCCGACAGACCCGAGCTTCCGGACATCGGGATGGCCACCACGCTCTCGGGCGAGGCGAGATGGCGCCGCAGGAGGGTGTCGGGAATGCCCACCACGAACATGCGGTTGGATTTCTCGAACTGCATCTCGTACGGACGCGCCGTATCGCAAAGGGTGAAGTCCCCCGGACCGAGTCTGGCCTCACGACCGTCCTGCCGGTTGATGCTCTCGCCTTCGAGTTGCATCTGCAGGAAGAACATGGGGATTCGGGTGCGTGCCACGTGGGCGCGCAGGTGTCGGACGGTTTGCGCGTCCGAGTAGACCTCGCCAAGACGGATATCGCCCAGCTTCGTGCGTGTCAGGCGGCCGTTGAAGTTCCGCGGGTCCACCGGGTCGGATACGAGTGGCGTGAACGAGGCACAGGCCGCATCATTCCAGAACTCAATTTTGCGGCGCGGCTCCATGCCGGCCGTCGAAAAGGTTTCAAGTTGCGTCATGCGCTGACTGGTCGGGCCTCAAACGGTTATATAGTATAACTATCTCGTTCCGCTGGCAAGGCAACCGCTCCTATGCACTTCTCTGCTGGACTCGATTTGTCAGACCTGAGTTCCCCGGATATCCCTTCCGGGATAGAGCGCTCGCATCGATCCAGCGACGGTCGCACCAAAGTGGGCCAGTCGGGGGAGCACAAGTGAGTCGAGCCCCGGATCGCGCGCCCAAAAAGCCGCGCGACAGCGAGTCCGAGGGAGCCGACGGGCGCGTCATCGAAGCCCGATCGACTCGGCCGGTGCATTTCGGGCCGCTGGCTGATTACGTTGGCTACGCGTTACGTCGGGCGCAGATTGCGTCGGTCGCGGGGTTTCTGGAGGCGATGAACGAAGTGGACCTGCGCCCGACGCAGTTCGCTGTCCTGACACTCATCCGCGAGAATCCGGGCGTTCGCCAGACCGAGGTGTGCGCGGCGCTCGGCCTCCAGAAAGCCAACTTCGTGCCGCTGCTGAACGAGTTGCAACGGCGGGGGTTGGCATTGCGCAAGGCGGGTGTTCCGGACCGGCGCTCGTCGGCGCTGCATCTCACCGAGCACGGGGAGACCGTGTTGCAACGGGCTGTGGAGTTGCATACGCAGTGGGAGGAACGGGTCGCGGCGCGACTTGGGGTTGATGGGCGCGAGCAGTTGTTGGAGTTGTTGAGGAAGTTGACGTAAGGGGTCAGAAATCCGTCATCGAGGCCTTCGCGACGACGCCGACTCCGTTTCTTACCGTCGCCTCGTGTGCGTAGTAGCGCGGCAGTATATGCGCGCCATAGAAGGCGGCGATGTCGGCGGTGGCGCGTGCCACGCCTTTGTCAGGTTCAGCGGCAGCGCGGGTCGCTGTCAGTGCCAGTTGCCAACCTCCCACGAGAACTCCGAGCCATTGCAGGAAGTGATGGGCGGTCGCGCCGACGAGATCGGGTTCGTGCGCGGCGTTTGCCACGAGATCGGCGGTTGTGGCGCGCAGTCTCGCGCAGCCGTCGAGGAGGCCGGAGCGTAGGTAGGAGAGAGGGCTGGAGGATAGTGCTCGCGCCGTCTTTTCCATCTCTCCCAACAACTCCCCCAACGCCACACCTTGGTCGCGAATAACCTTCCGGCCCAGGAGATCCTGCGCCTGGATGTAGTTCGTGCCTTCGAAGATGGGGCCGATGCGGGAGTCCCGGTAGACCTGCGAGATTTCGGCGTCGTCGACAAAACCCATGCCACCGTGGATCTGCACGCCGAGTGATGCCACCTCGACTGCGACATCCGAGCACCAGGCTTTCACAATCGGTGTCAGCAGGTCCGCACGGCGCGTTGCTGCTTCACCAACATCGCTTGCGGAATGCGCAACGTCCAACGTCGCGGCGGCCAGGTAAGCCAGTCCCCGCGCGGCCTGGGTCAGTGACTTCATCATGAGCAGCATTCTTCGCACGTCCGCATGCTCGATGATCGGTCGCTGCGCACCAGCCGCATCGCGCCCTTGCAGGCGCTCGCGGGCGTAGTCGCGGGCCAACTGCAGTGAGCGTTCGGCGAGCCCGAGGGAGTGCAATCCAACTCCGAGGCGCATGTGGTTCATCATGGTGAACATGCAACCGAGCCCATCATTCAAGCGCCCGATGAGCCAGCCGCGCGCGCCATCGTTCTCTCCGAGCACCATCACACACGTGGGACTCGCGCGAATCCCCATCTTGTGCTCGAGAGAGACAGCGTCGATGTCGTTCTTTGTCAGCGCGCCGCTCGCATTTGGGACCTTCTTAGGCACGAGGAATAATGAAATGCCCTTCAGGCCAGCCGGGGCGTCTGGTGTGCGCGCAAGCACGAAATGCACGATGTTGTCCGTGAGGTCGTGATCGCCCCACGAGATATAGATCTTCCGCCCAAACAGCCTCCACGTATCGCCATCCGGCTCGGCGCGGGTTCGGAGGGTCGAAAGGTCCGACCCAGCCTGCGGCTCCGTGAGGCACATGGCCGTCGCCCACTCGCCGCTCGCGAGGCGAGATGCGTAAGTATCGAGGAGCGGCGCTGCGCCGTGGACTTTGAGCGCCCCAAGCGCTCCCACCGTGAGCTCAGGGCACATGGCGAACGAGAGATTTGCGCCGCCCCACATTTCGGTGACAGCGGCGGCTATCAGGGTGGGTAAACCCTGGCCGCCGTATTCCTCAGGTGCGGCGAGAGACACCCAACCATCCTCCCGAAATCGGCGATAGGCCTCGATGAAGCCGGGAGGAGTGACGACGCCGTTGGATTCGCAGCGCGATGGAGACCGGTCGCCGACCGGGTTCAAAGGCGAGAGCACATCGCCGGCGAAGCGCGAGGCGTTCGCCAGGATCGGCTCGGCAAGGTCGGAGAGAACCTCTTTGTAACCCGGGAGGGTGCTGGCGGCTGAGGTCTCCGCGGCCTGGTCCAAGGCGAGACGCACGAGGGCGAGGGGAGCTTGATAACGATTGGCCATGAAGGGGCGGTGTTACGAATGGGAACAGTGCCACCATTAAACCACTACCGACGCATTGTGGGGCCAGCGCCTGTGGACGACGATGATAGAATCGCCGACCCCGGAAGCAGGATCGGTGAAGCGTCATGGCAGTCATTCCGTTCGAAGTCGTCAGTCAACACCGTTGCTTCAACGGGACAGTGGGCTTTTACAAGCATGAGGCGGCCAGCACCGCATGCTCCATGAAGTTCTCGGTCTTTACGCCTCCGCAGGCGCAAGCGGGACCTGTTCCGGTGCTGTATTACCTTGCCGGGCTGACCTGCACGGAAGAGACGTTCATGATCAAAGCGGGCGCGCAACGGATTGCCGCGGAGCTCGGGATCATGCTCGTGGCACCAGACACGAGCCCACGAGGTGTAAAGCTCCCGGGCGACAGCGACTCCTGGGACTTTGGGGTCGGCGCGGGCTTCTACGTGGACGCCACTGTCGAGCCCTGGTCACGGCATTACCGTATGTACACGTATGTCACACAGGAGCTTCGCACGCTGGTCGAAGCGCAATTTCCTGCCGATTCCGCTCGCACGGGGATTTTCGGACACTCCATGGGGGGGCATGGGGCGCTCACGATTGCGCTGCGTAATCCGGATCGTTATCGCTCGGTGTCGGCCTTCGCACCCATTGCGGCGCCCAAACAGTGTCCCTGGGGACAGAAGGCGTTTTCCGGTTACCTGGGTCCGGACCGCGGGCAATGGAGCAATTACGACGCCACCGAGCTCGTCGCCGGTGTGAAAGACGCGGCCCGCAAGCCGCAAATCCTCATCGACCAGGGCCTTTCCGATCAGTTTCTGCAGACCCAGCTGCACCCGCATCTGTTCGAGGACGCCTGTAAGAAGGCAGGCTATCCGCTGCAACTGCGGCGCCATGAAGGCTACGATCATGGCTATTACTTCATCTCAACCTTCATGCAGGATCACCTGGTTCATCACGCCAGAATTCTACAGAGCTGAGGGTCCGCGCCCGCGCGCGCCGTAACACGGACCGCAGAGGCGGTCCGTATCTTGCTTATTGCACTTCCTTTGCAAGGATCCACGATGAATGCGAATTTAAAGCCCAACAACAGCGGCCTCGACGGGCTGTCCGTTTTCCGCGCCGACCAGGTTGGCAGCTTCTTACGTCCCAAGTATCTGTTGGATGCGCGCGCGCAGGCGGCCAAAGGGGAAATCACCCCAGCGCAGCTGCGCGCTGTCGAAGACAAGGCAATCGCCGAAGTCGTGAAATTCCAGGAAGAGGTTGGGCTCAAATCAATTACCGATGGTGAGTTCCGCCGCGAGTACTTCCATCTGGATTTCCTGAAACAACTCGGCGGCGTGCAGACGGAGCTCCCGGTGTCCGTGGTGGGCCCGGACGGTAAGGAGCATCTGTCTCCTCCGACCATGAAGGTGGTCGACAAGGTTCGTCACGTCAAAGACATCCAACTCGCTGATTTCCAGTTTCTCCGCAACGCCACGAAGCGAACGCCGAAGGTCACCATCCCGTCGCCGACCATGCTGCATTTCCGTGGCGGTCGCGCCGGTATCAGCAGCAAGCACTATCCGGATCTCGAGCAGTTCTACCAGGATGTTGCTGACGCCTACGGGGCGGAGTTGCGCTCCCTGGCCGCCGCCGGTTGCACGAGTGTGCAGATGGATGACACCAATCTCGCTTATCTGTGTGATGAAGGGATGCGCGAGGCCGCGAAGAAGCGCGGCGACGACCCGAACGAGCTCCCGCATCGCTACGCGAGCTTCGTCAACCGCGTCGTGGCGCAAAAGCCCGCCGGGATGACGTTGTCGATGCATCTGTGCCGCGGCAACTTCAAGAGCACCTGGGCCGCCCAGGGCGGCTACGAGCCGGTGGCGGAAGCGCTGCTCTCGGAGATGAACATCGACGCCTACTTCCTCGAGTACGACGATCAACGCAGCGGTGACTTCAAGCCGTTGCGCTTCCTGCCGAAAGGCAAGGTTGTCGTGCTCGGTCTCATCACGACCAAGCTCGGCTCGTTGGAGGACAAGGACGCCATCAAGCGCCGCATCGATGAGGCCGCGCAATACGCGCCGCTCGAGCAGTTAGCGTTGTCGCCGCAATGTGGTTTCTCGAGCACCGTGCATGGCAATGACATTGCCATCGAGCAACAGGCGCAGAAGCTGCGGCTGGTGATCGAGATCGCGCGAGAGGTGTGGGGCGACGCCTGAGGGGCGGGCCCTTCGGCGTGGGGTGGCGGCGGGGGTTCCTAGACCTCCTTCGCCACTCCGATGATGATTTCGCGCAACCACGCGTGACCGGGGTCTGGCTCATTTCTCTTGTGCCAGATCACGACCTCGCGCGTTTCCGGGGTGGTGAACGGCAACGGTAACACCTTCACCGGCGCCAACTTCGCCAATACGCGCGCCAAGTGTTCCGGCAGCGTCGCGATCAGCTCCGTGCCTTCCAACAGGAACGGGATCTCCAACAGTCCCGGCGTGGTTGCCCTGACATCGATGTCGGCGTTGGTCAGGCGCCGGACCATTTCCTCCAGCGGTAGCGTATGGCCGCTCGGCCAGCCGAAAACATGGGGCAGGGCGAGGTACTGCGCTTCGGTAATCGTGTTCTCGACGGAGGGATGGTTTTGCGCCACGACCGCTACCCACTGAACCGGCCGCAGGTCAAACATCCGCAAGGTGTCTGGAAACGCCCGCAGGCCAAACAACCGCAGGCTGTTCAGCCCCAAATAGAGGTCAGCGTCGCCGTACTCGAGCCGTGACAGGGTCGTCTCGGAAAAATGCTCGACGTGGCAGGTGATTCCGGGCGCCTCCTTGGCCAGCCGCTTGAATACGGCAGGCATGACCCGCAGCACGGCATCCGCGGATACGATGAGTGTGAAGGTGCGCCGAACGGTGCCCGGGTCGAAGCTCGGCTGCGTGCCGAGCGTCGCCTGGATACGCAACAGGGCCTCCCGGACTGGCTCGACGAGCGATAGGCCGCGGGGCGTGAGCTCCATATCCCGTCCGACCCGGACCAGGAGCTGGTCGTTGAAGTACTCCCGCAGTTTCTGTAGTGCAGCGCTCATGGCGGGCTGCGAGACGAAGACCCGCTCGGCCGCCCTTGTGACGTTCTTCTCATGGATCAGGGCATCCAGGGCGATCAGCAGGTTCAGGTCGAAGCGGTTAAGTTGCATGGGGAAAGTCGGTTGCGGTCGCGTAGCGGTCGTAGTTGCGCTTGTCAGGGGCGCTTTTCGTCACAATATCAGTGAATTAGCCCGCCGTGGTGCGCCGGTTCGCCGTTCTGGCGGAGGGCGGTGGAGTTGACGCACTCCGTGCGCCGGTCGCCGGCGCTTATGAAGCCGGCGACATATAGTCCGGTTCGATAGCACGGATTAGCATCATCGATTGGCTGTCTGGCCGTTCTGGCCGTAACGTTTCCTGTTGCATGACTCATACACTGTCCCCAAACGACTCCGAAACCGTCCTCCGCATCGTCGGGGAGCTGAAAAGCCGTCCCGGGCCACTCATCGAAGTGCTGCACGCCATCCAGGCGGCACTGGGATACGTCCCCGAGGGCGCGGTTCCGGAGGTTGCCCGGGGCCTCAATTTGTCCCGTGCCGAAGTTCACGGCGTAGTCACTTTCTATCATTACTTTCGCCGGACGCCGCCCGGGAAGCATGTGGTCAGCCTGTGCCGGGCCGAAGCGTGCCAATCCATGGGCGCCGACGAGCTCGCGGAGCATGCGAAACGCAGTCTCGGAGTCGACTTTCACGAGACGACCGAGGATGGCCAGTTCTCGCTGGAGCCGATCTATTGCCTCGGGAATTGCGCCTGTTCGCCGGCGGCGATGGTGGATGGCCGCCTCTACGGCCGACTGACGGCAGAGCGTTTCGACGCGATGATCGCGGAACAGGGTCGTAAAAAGTGACTGTTACGGTTTATGTGCCCATTGATGCGGCGGCTCTCTCGTTGGGTGCCGACGAGGTCGCGAGCGCGATTGCCAGCGAAGCCTCCGCGCGAGGTGTTGAGCTGAATCTGGTGCGCAATGGCTCGCGCGGCGCCTGTTGGCTCGAGCCCCTCGTGGAGGTGGTGACGGCCAATGGGCGGGTCGGCTACGGACCGGTGACGCCCGCCGATGTGCCCGGTCTGTTTGCCGCGGACTTCCTCAATGGTGGCCAACACGCGCTCGCGCTCGGATTGGTCGATGCGGTTCCGTGGTTCGCAAGCCAACAGCGCCTGACCTTCGCGCGAGTGGGCATTGTCGATCCGCAGAGCGTCGCGGACTATGTGGCGAACGATGGATACCAGGGGCTGCGCCGGGCGCTGTCCCTGACACCGGCGGAGATCGTACAGGCGGTGTTGGATTCGGGGCTGCGTGGCCGCGGCGGCGCTGCTTTCCCAACCGGCATCAAGTGGAAAACGGTTCTCGATCAGCCCGCCGGACAGAAGTACATCACCTGCAATGCTGACGAAGGCGACTCGGGCACCTTCTCCGATCGCATGTTGATGGAAGGCGATCCGCTCGCTCTCGTGGAAGGCATGACCATCGCGGGGATCGCGGTGGGTGCGACCCAGGGTTATATCTACCTGCGCGCCGAATATCCGCATGCGTACCGCGCCCTGAATCACGCGATCGCCGCCGCCTACCAGGCGCGGTATCTCGGTAACGACGTGATGGGTAGTGGGAAGCGGTTCGATCTCGAAGTCCGGATGGGCGCCGGTGCTTACGTGTGTGGGGAAGAGACCTCGATGTTGGAGAGTCTCGAAGGCAAGCGCGGTGAGATTCGCGTTCGGCCGCCGCTGCCGGCGATCAAGGGCCTGTTCGGACAGCCCACGATCGTCAACAACGTCATGACGCTCGCCACGGTACCGATCATTCTGCAGAAGGGTGCGGAGTTCTATAAGAACTTCGGCGTAGGCAGGTCGCGTGGCACGCTGCCTCTGCAACTCGCGGGCAACATCAAGCGCGGGGGCCTCGTCGAGCGCGCGTTCGGTGTTACGTTGCGGGAGTTGTTGTACGACTACGGTGGCGGTTCTGCGACGGGCCGGCCGATTCGTGCTGTGCAGGTGGGCGGGCCTCTGGGAGCCTACATTCCAGCGTCGCAGTTCGACGTAGCTATTGATTACGAAGCGTTGGCCGGTATCGGCGCGCTGTTGGGTCACGGCGGAATCGTCGTGTTCGACGAAACCGTCGATATGGCCCGGATGGCGCGGTATGCAATGGAGTTTTGTGCGGTCGAGTCCTGCGGCAAGTGCACGCCGTGCCGGATCGGCTCGACCCGCGGTGTTGAGGTGATCGACCGTATTCTGGGCGGAGTGGAAACCGAGCGTAATGTCCGCCAGCTCGAGGAATTGTGCGAAACCATGTTGCAGGGGTCGCTGTGCGGCCTGGGCGGCATGACACCGTTCCCTGTGACCAGCGCGCTCAAGCATTTCAGCGAGGATTTCCGCGCACGCACGCGGCACTGAGTACACGGGGCCCCGGCCGCCCCGGCACGCTCAGTCATCAGGAGATTCGACATGTTTGCTATCGACTATGAAGACCTGGGCACCCCCGATCCGGCGCAAAGCGCGGGGCCGGTCACCGTTGAAATCGACGGAGTGTCGATAACGGTTCCGGAGGGTACTTCGGTAATGCGCGCCGCGGCCCTTGCCGACGTCAAGGTGCCGAAGCTCTGCGCCACCGACACTCTGAAGGCATTCGGCTCATGCCGTCTGTGCCTCGTGGAGATCGAAGGGCGCAAGGGTTATCCGGCTTCGTGCACGACTACCGTCGCGCCCGGGATGAAGGTCCGGACACAATCCGACAAGTTGTCGAGCCTGCGCAAGGGCGTGTTGGATCTCTATATTTCCGATCATCCGCTCGAGTGCGTGAGTTGTCCCGCGAACGGTCACTGCGAATTGCAGGACATGGCCGATGTCGTGGGCATCGAGGAAACCTCGTACGGCCTGAAGGGCGAGATCGAGATGCATCGTCCGCTGCCGAAGGACGAGAGCACGCCTTACTTCAGCTTCAATCCCGAGCTGTGTATCGTCTGCTCACGTTGCGTGCGGGCTTGCGACGAAGTGCAGGGGACGTTTGCCCTGACGATCCAAGGCCGCGGCTTCGAATCGAAGGTTTCCGCGAGCCAGAACGAGCCGTTTCTCGATTCTGAATGCGTTTCGTGTGGTGCGTGCGTCGAGTCCTGCCCGACTGCTGCGCTCACCGAGAAGTCGATCATTGGGTTGGGGCAACCCGATCGCGCGGTGACCACGACCTGCGCGTACTGCGGTGTGGGTTGTAGCTTCAAGGCCGAGGTAAAAGGCGAGGGTTTCGAGTCGGAAGTGGTCCGCATGGTGCCGAACCGTGACGGTCACGCGAACCACGGTCACGCCTGTGTGAAGGGGCGTTTCGCCTTCGGGTATGCGACTCACTCGGACCGTGTTACGAAGCCGATGATCCGTAAAAATATCACCGACCAGTGGCAGGAGGTGTCGTGGGAAGTCGCTATCGACTACGCCGCGAGCGAGATCCGTCGCATTCAGGCGAAGTATGGTCGCGAGTCTGTCGGTGGGATCACCTCCTCGCGCTGCACGAACGAGGAGTCGTACCTGGTGCAGAAAGTCATTCGCGCCGCGTTCGGCACGAATAACGTCGATACCTGCGCGCGTGTCTGTCACTCCCCGACCGGGTACGGTCTGAAAAATACGCTCGGCGAGTCGGCCGGGACGCAGACCTTCGATTCGGTCAAGAAGTCGGACGTGATCATGGTCATCGGGGCGAATCCGACCGACGGTCATCCCGTGTTCGGATCGCAGATGAAGCGTCGGTTGCGTGAGGGCGCGAAGCTCATCGTCGTCGACCCGCGCATGACGGATCTGGTTCATTCGCCGCATATCCACGCGGACTATCATCTGCAGCTGACGCCGAGCACCAACGTTGCGGTGCTTAATTCGTTGGCGCACGTCGTGGTGACCGAGGGGCTGGCGAAGGACGATTTCGCGAACGAGCGTTGCGAGCCGGAGTCCTACGCGAAGTGGAAGGCGTTCGTGTCGAAGCCGGAGAACTCGCCCGAGGAGTTGGAAGGCGTCACGGGTGTTCCGGCCGACCTGATGCGCGGCGCGGCGCGTTTGTTTGCTACCGGCGGTAACGGCGCGATCTACTACGGCCTCGGTGTCACCGAGCATAGCCAGGGCACCACCACCGTCATGGCGATCGCGAATCTCGCGATGGCAACCGGTAACCTCGGTCGCGAAGGGGTGGGTGTGAACCCGCTGCGCGGCCAGAACAACGTACAGGGCGCCTGTGATATGGGCTCCTTCCCGCACGAGTTCAGCGGTTACCGTCACGTGTCGGATACGAGTGTGCGTGAGCTGTTCGAAGCCACGTGGGGCGTGAAGCTGCAGTCGGAGCCCGGCCTGCGCATTCCGAACATGTTCGAAGCGGCCCTCGATGGCACCTTTAAGGCCATGTACATCCAGGGCGAGGATCCGGTGCAGTCGGATCCCAACACACATCATGTCAGCAAGGCCATGGAAGCCATGGAGTGCGTCATTGTTCAGGACCTGTTCCTGAATGAGACGGCGCGCTTTGCGCACGTGTTCCTGCCCGGGTCGTCCTTCCTGGAGAAGGACGGCACGTTCACGAACGCCGAGCGTCGCATTTCGCGCGTCCGCAAAGTCATGCCGGCGCGTGGCGGCTACGAGGACTGGCAGGTCACGATGCTGCTGTCGAATGCGCTCGGCTACCCGATGAATTACAAGCATCCGTCGGAGATCATGGACGAGATCGCGCGTCTCACGCCGACGTTCACGGGCGTTAGCTACGAGAAGCTGGATCGGCTCGGTAGCATCCAGTGGCCCTGCAATGATGCGGCTCCCGATGGCACGCCGACGATGCACATTCACCAGTTCGTACGTGGCAAGGGTAAGTTCTTCACGACGGAGTACGTGCCGACGAGCGAGCGCTCCAACAGCCGCTTCCCGCTCATTCTGACGACGGGCCGCATCCTGAGTCAGTACAACGTGGGCGCGCAGACTCGCCGTACGCAAAACACGACCTGGCACAAGGAAGACATTCTCGATATCCACCCGCATGACGCGGAAGTCCGCGGTATCGGTGATGGTGACTGGGTGGGTTTGACGAGCCGCGCGGGCGAGACGGTATTGCGCGCCAGGGTGACGGAGAAGATCGCCCCGGGAGTGGTTTACACAACGTTCCACTTCCCGGAGACCAACGCCAACGTCGTCACGACCGAGAATTCCGACTGGGCCACGAACTGTCCGGAGTACAAGGTGACGGCCGTCGAGGTGGTGTTCGTCAGTCAGAAGGATGCCTGGCAGAAGAGGGCGCAGGAAGAGCGCTCCATGCCGAAGCAGCAGCGCAAGCGGAAACGGGATACGGCGCCGGCCTGAGGCCGGCTCCGTCATACAGCATCATGGCAGTGGCATTCATCGACGAGCGGAAGGCTGTCAGCACCGAGTTCGGTGTCGACCGTTGGGCGCAAGGCGCTACGACGCATACGACAGATCAGGTCGCCGAGGAGGTTCCGGTCGCGATCGTCTTTCACAACGTGCCGCACGTTGTGATGTTGGCGACGCCTGCGAACTTTGAGGATTTCGCGGTTGGTTTCACGCTCAGCGAGGGTCTCGTAGCACGCGCCGATGAGATCCGTGAGGTGGATGTCACGCTCGGCGCTGATGCTGTGGACGTTAAAGTCACTGTTGCCTGGGAGCGGTTCACGGAGTTGCTCCACCGGAGACGTAATCTCACGGGTAGAACGGGTTGTGGGCTCTGTGGGGCCGAGACTGCTGAGGACGCGATTCGCGAGGTTCCGCAGGTGGGCCCGGGTACGGACGTGACGATCCAGGATCTGCATGCCGCCATCGAGCAGCTCGGGACTTTGCAGCCCATCAACGCGCGGACCGGCAGTGTCCATGCGGCGGCCTGGGTTGTCCCGGGTCAGGGTATTCAGTTGGTTCGTGAGGACGTGGGACGCCATAACGCCCTCGATAAGGCGATTGGCGCGCTGGTGCGCGGGAAGGTCGACCTCGCCTCCGGCTACATGCTGATTACGAGCCGGGCGAGCTACGAGATGGTGCAGAAGTGCGCCACGGTCGGGATCTCGTTTCTGGCGGCGTTTTCGGCTCCGACCGCGTTTGCGGTGCGGATGGCACAGAAAACCGGGATGACTCTCGTGGCATTCGCACGGCGCGACCGGCACGTGGTTTACGCGAATCCCGGGCGATTGAAATAACAGGCGTGCAATGAATATCGATCTGCTCATCAAGATGGCCAACCAGATCACTTCGTTCTGGGAGGGCGAGCTCGGTCAGGACGCCGCCGCGACCGAGGTGGCCACTCATTTGCGGCGCTACTGGGAGCCCCGGATGCGGGCCCAGATGATCACGTATTGCGAGGAGCGCCAGGGCTCCGGGCTGAATGACATCGCCAAGAAGGCGGTCGGGTTGCTTGCGGCGGCCCAGCCAACGCCTGCGAATACTGTCAAATGAGCTTTAACCGACTGGATTAAGTCGTGATTGCGGCGCCCCTTGTCCCGGTCCCGGGATTTCCGGCGTTGCCTGCATCAATTCGCGCTGCCTATAGCTCACATCCAACCTACCGATTTCCGCCTCTGCCAGGGAGTGGGTACCGTGCCCGCCTGACCGTATGGGGGCGAGTCTTTGAATACCGTAGCCGGGAACCAGCCTGCCGCTGAGCCGAGCCGAGCCGAATCAGGCACGGCCAGGGGCGCCGCAGTGGGCGACCCGAGCAGCGCTTCACCGCCCTTCCGCTTCTACGACAACCGCCAGAAGTACCTGGCGTTCGTCAATACCTGCAACGAAAAGTCAGCCGTCGCACGTCGCGCGGCACACGAGTTGAGTTTTCTGAAGCCGACGCCGCCGGCACTGCGTTTCTTCGACGCCGGCATGGGCGACGCCACCGTGCTGTCGCGGCTCATGCGCAGCACGCACCGCGCGTTTCCAACAGTCCCACTGCTGGTGGTGGCGAAGGAAATCAGTCTCGAGGACGTGCGTCTCGGGCTCGAAAAGATGCCCGACCGGTTCTACGAGCATCCCGCCACGGTGTTGGTCATCACGAATCTCAACTATGCCGAGGCGCCGCGTCTCATGCCGCGCGACGTGCAATCGGCGGCGGCGCTCAACTGGCAGGAAGTCCGCCTGACAGGTAACTCCGCGCACGAGTACGCGGAACAGATCGATGAGCTCGAGCCGACCCTGAGTTATGGCTGGCAGACGAAGTCGAGTCCGAAGTCGGGCAATCCCGTTTACGTACGGCCCTCGGTGCTGCTCATCTATCGCGAGGACCACAAGTTTCTGCTCGACGCGGTGATCCCCAAGCCGGGCCGGATCGACAGTTACGATCTGATTCTGGCCTCGCAACCGTGGCGGGCGCGCATGTCCGCGGACTTCAAGGCGCGCAAGGTGCTCGCGCCCCTGGCTCGCAGCCTCGCCGGCGGCGGCCGGCTGTTGGCCGTGCAGTCCTACGGTAAGGATCCCGGCCTCGAGATCATTCAGAAGCTCTGGCCCGGAGAAGATCCGTTTCAGGTCGACCGCCACGCGTTGCTGGCAGCCCTGAAGTCGGAGCTCGGGCGCGATGTCCGGGAATTCACACTGACGGCGCTGCCCGATGAGAAGGCATTGTTCCGTTATGACATGCACACCCTGCCTTCGGAAATAGGCGACCGCATCGGCACCTCCACGCTGTATGCGGCGTGGAACGCCGCCATCTACGTCAACCAGATCGAGGACGAGCGCCTCGATTCGGTCGTGCAGAACGGCGCCTATCTCGATGCCACCCAGTCGGTCCTGCAGAAACACAACGGGCTGTGGTTCAACGACGAAACCTTCGTCGTGACCCGGCGCAAACCTTAAGACGGCAACCGCAAAGCGAGTCGCGATCCATGAGAGCCAACGAGAGCATGAAAATCCAAGAATCAACCGCCGCGCCACTGGAGGGCCAGGAGCTGAAGCGCGCGATTGTTGACTTCACCAGCGGCGCATCGACCGAGATCTCCACGCATGACGAGGACTCGCTGCCCACTCTCGCCACCACGTTGCCTGCGGGAACGGCGGTGTATGTGGCCCACACTCCGAAGGCAAAGTTGAGTGACGTGGTCGCAACGGCGATCAAGCTGCAGCAGCTCGGGTTCCGCGCCTCGCCTCATATCGTGGCCCGTCGGGTCGAAAGCCAGCAGGCGCTGCAAACTGCGCTGCAACAAATCTCGGCCGCCGGGATCGAGCAGGCGCTGCTGGTCGCGGGCGATCTCGAGAGGCCGGCCGGGCCCTACACGAGCACGCTCGACATCATCGACTCGGGGCTTTTGCAAAATTCGAGTCTGAAGCGGCTCGGTGTCGCCGGGCACCCCGAGGGTCACAAGCAGGTGGCGGACGACGTGCTGCTGGCCGCTCTGCGTCACAAGCAGGCTTTTGCCGCTAGAACAGGGTTGAAACTCCACATCGCAACGCAGTTCACCTTCGATGCCGACGCGATCATCGCCTGGGACGAACGGCTCACGAAGGAGGGCATCACGCTACCGGCGCATATCGGCATCGCAGGTCCCACGCCGTTACCCAAGCTCATCAAGTACGCCATGGCGTGCGGCGTCGGGGCCTCGCTGGGCTCGGTGATGAAGAACATGTCGGCCATGACCAAGCTGGCTCGACTGGCGACCACTCCGGATGAGATGCTCACCGGTCTCGTCCGCGGCGGCGCTGCTCGTGGCAGTAGCCGTATCGTTCAGCCGCATTTTTATGCTTTTGGCGGAGTGTCCGCCACGGCGCGCTGGATCCGAGCGGTCATTGACGGCAAGTTCGCTCCGAAGTCCGACAGTGACAAGTTCGAGATGGACGCTTAACCCCAAAAGGTAGCGCCTTGTCCAAGAAAGCCTTGATCTGCGGATCGGTCGCCTTTGACACCATCATGGTGTTCGAGGACCGTTTCAAGAATCACATCCTCCCCGACAAGATTCACATGTTGAACGTGTCGTTCCTGGTGCCGCAGCTGCGCCGGGAATACGGCGGGTGTGCCGGGAACATCGCCTACAACCTGAAGTTGCTGGGCGATGTCGGCTATCCGATGGCCACGGTGGGCCGTGATTTCGGGCTGTATGCCGACTGGATGCGCAAGACGGGCGTGCCGGCGGATTACGTGCAGGTGATCGAGTCGGAGCATACGGCGCAGGGGTTCGTCACCACCGATCTCGATAACAACCAGATCTGGGCATTCCATCCGGGGGCGATGCAAAAGTCGCATCTCAATACGGTGCCTGTCAGGTCTGACATTGCCATCGGCATCGTGGCGCCCGATGGCCGCGATGGCATGATCCAACACGCCAATCAGTTCTCGGAAGCCGGGATTCCCTTCATTTTCGATCCGGGCCAGGGCCTGCCGATGTTCGACGGCAAGGACCTGAAGCGCTTCGTGGAGCAGGCGACCTGGGTCGCCGTCAATGACTACGAGTGGCAGATGATCCAGCAGAAGACCGGCTGGACCGAGAGCGATGTGACTCAACTCACCGAGGCGCTCATTGTGACGCGCGGTCCGGAGGGGTCGGTCATTCACACCAAGGGCGGTCCGATCGAGATTCCCTGCGCCAAGCCTAAGGCGGTCGTCGATCCGACCGGTTGTGGCGATGCGTATCGAGCGGGACTCATTCACGGGCTGCTGCACGGACTGGACTGGAAAGCCACGGGCCGGATCGCCTCCCTCATGGGCGCGATCAAGATCGAGGCGCTCGGGACGCAGAACCACAAGTTCACGCCCGCGGAATTCAAAGAACGTCTGGCCACGGCGTTTCCGGCATGAAGGCCGCGTCTGCAGGCGATGGATCAGGTCCCGCGGCGACGACGGCCGTCCCGTCGGCACGCCCCGCGGGTGGCGGGGCGATCGTCATCGATGGCAAGGCGGTGGCCGCCAAAGTGCGGAATTCGGTGAGTGTTCTCGCGCATGAGTTCGAGGGCCGGTTCGGCCGGCCGCCGGGTCTGGCGGTCGTACAGGTTGGCGATGATGCCGCCTCATCGATCTATGTGCGTAACAAGAGAAAGTCGTGTCAGGAGGCGGGCATAGCCTCGTTTGCGCATGATCTGCCGGTGGGGACGACCGAGGCGCAGCTGCTGGCGCTGGTGCATGCGCTGAATCTCGATCAGCGCGTCGACGGCATTCTCGTGCAATTGCCGCTGCCGGGGCGTATGGACCCGAATCGAGTGATCGACGCGATCGATCCGGCGAAGGATGTCGACGGGTTGCATCCCGTCAATGTCGGGTTGCTGGCGCAGAAACGCCCTCGGCTGCGCCCGTGCACGCCGTACGGTGTGATTACGCTGGCGACGGAATACGGCATCGCCTTGCGCGGGTTGCGTGCGACCGTCGTCGGCGCATCCAACATCGTGGGGCGCCCGATGGCGCTGGAGTTGTTGTTGGCCGGTGCCACGGTCACGGTGTGCCACACCGGCACGCGCGATTTGCAGAGTGAGGTCGAGCGTGCCGAAGTCGTGGTCGCCGCTGTAGGTAAGGCGGGGACCATTCCGGGGGAGTGGATCCGTCCCGGCGCCGCCGTGTTCGATGTTGGAATAAACCGCACCGCCTCGGGAAAGCTCGCGGGCGATGTGGAGTACGAGCCGGCCGCGCAGCGTGCCGGCTGGATCACCCCCGTGCCTGGCGGGGTGGGTCCCATGACGATCGCGATGTTGCTGTCCAACGTGGTCGCCGCGGCATTGTTGAGGGCAGGTAACCAGACCTGAGGCGGCCCGGCCATCACTGCTGGCTCGCCAATGCGAATAACAGATGTTTTCTTAACTGAGGAATGACTATGAGTCAGCAGAACCTGGAACAGGTGTTAAAGGCCGCGGGTAACCCGGTCCAGATGTTGCGCAATTCGCGCATCGGCGCCTACATCTACCCGGTTGTTTCGGGCGAATTCTACAACTGGATGGATGAGCAGCGCGCCTGGCGTGAGAGCGCGGTGCTGTTCGATCAGTCGCACCACATGGCGGAACTGACCGTCAAGGGTCCCGACGCGTTGAAATTGATCTCCTATACGACGATCAACAGCTTCAACAACTTCGCCGTGAACAAGGCGAAGCAGATGGTTCCCGTCAGCTATGACGGCTACGTCATCGGCGACGGCATCCTGTTCTACCTCGACAAGGAGGAGCTGCTGTTCGTCGGCCGAGCCCCGTCGGTGAACTGGATCCAGTTCCACGGCGAGACCGGCGGCTTCAAGGTCGACATGATCCGCGACGACCGCTCGCCGGGCGATCCGAAGGGCAAGGCGGTCAATCGCCGTCACTATCGGTTCCAGGTGCAGGGTCCGAATGCCGAGAAGGTGCTGAACAAGCTCAACGGTGGCCCGATCCCGGACGTGAAGTTTTTCACGATGGACGCCATCAATGTCGGCGGCAAGCGGGTGCGCGCACTGCGTCACGGCATGGCGGGCGCTCCCGGTCTCGAGCTCTGGGGTCCCTATGAGGATCGCGAGTTCATCCGCGAGACGATCCTGAAGGCGGGCGAAGAGTTCGGCCTGGTGCCGGTCGGATCGCGCGCCTACGCCTCGAACACGCTGGAATCGGGCTGGATTCCCTCGCCCCTGCCGGCCGTGTACACGGGCGAGAAGATGAAGAAGTACCGCGAGTGGCTGCCGGCCGCCGGCTACGAGGCTACGGGCTCCATCGGCGGTAGCTTCGTGTCCGACAACATCGAGGACTACTACCTGACGCCGTACGAGCTGGGTTACGGCCCGTTCGTGAAGTTCGATCACGACTTCATCGGTCGCGAGGCGCTCGAGAAGATGGTGGCGGAAAAGAAGCCGCAGCGTAAGAAGGTGACCTTCGAGTGGAACCGCGAGGATCTCGGCAAGATCTTTGCCTCACTCCTGGAGCCGGCCGGCCAGAACGCCAAGTACTTCAACGTGCCGATCGCCAACTACGCTTCGTCGTCGTACGACGCGGTGAAGATGGGTGGCAAGACGGTCGGGTACTCGATGTTCGGCGGCTACAGCTACAACGAGCGAGTGGGTCTGTCCCTCGGCGTGGTTGACGAGAACATCAACGTCGGCGACGTGCTCACGCTCGTGTGGGGCGAAGAGAATGGCGGCACTAAGAAGGTGACCGTCGAGCGCCACAAGCAGGTTGAGGTTCGCGTGAAGGTGTCCGTGACCCCGTACGGTTCGGTCGCCCGCGAGACCTATCACCAGGGCTGGCGCAGCCGGACGGTGTAAGGATTGGGGCGGGCCGCGTAGGCCTGGCCACGCCGCGCAGGCCGGCGAAGCGATGACGCAGTCCCGGGGCGGGGGTAAACTCCGCGCCCCGGGATGCCGCGCTCAAGGTCCGATTTTTGCTGTTTCGCACCCCGCACGGCTGGTTAACCGGCTAAAATACGTCAATCCATTCGACTTATTTCTTCTGGCGGGAACACATGGCGAATAACTACCTATTTACCTCGGAGTCCGTTTCCGAGGGCCATCCGGACAAGGTCGCGGATCAGATTTCCGATGCCGTCCTGGATGCCATCCTCAAGGACGATCCGCGGGGCCGCGTGGCCTGCGAGACGTTGATCAAGACCGGCGTCGTCGTCGTCGCCGGCGAAGTCACCACGAGCGCCTGGGTGGATGTGGAATCCCTGGTTCGCCGCACGGTGCTCGATATCGGTTACAACTCCTCGGACATGGGTTTCGATGGCGCCAGCTGTGGTGTCGTCAACATCATCGGTAAACAGTCCCCCGACATCGCCCAGGGCGTGGATCGTAAGGACGAGCGCAAGCAGGGCGCCGGCGACCAGGGCCTGATGTTCGGCTACGCGACGAACGAGACGGACGTGTTGATGCCGGCGGCGATCACCCTCGCGCACCGGCTGGTGAAGAGGCAGGCGGATGTCCGCAAGAAAGGCAAGCTCGACTGGCTGCGTCCGGACGCCAAGAGCCAGGTCACCCTACGCTATGAGGATGACAAGCCGGTAGGCCTCGAGGCCGTCGTGCTGTCGACGCAACACAGTCCCGACATTTCCACCAAGGCGCTGCGCGAGGCCGTGATCGAGGAGATCCTCGAGCCCGTCCTGCCGAAGAAGTGGATCGACAAGCGCACGAAATATCACATCAATCCCACGGGACGCTTCGTAGTCGGCGGTCCGGTGGGGGACTGCGGCTTGACGGGCCGCAAGATCATCGTTGATACCTACGGCGGGTTTGCGCGCCACGGTGGCGGTGCGTTCTCGGGCAAGGACCCTTCGAAGGTCGATCGCTCGGCCGCGTATGCGGCGCGCTACGTCGCGAAGAATATTGTTGCGGCCGGGCTCGCCGAGCGCTGTGAAGTACAGGTGTCATACGCCATTGGCGTCGCCGAGCCGACCTCCATCATGGTCGAAACATTCGGCACGAGCCGGCTGTCGCGTGAGCGATTGACACAGCTGGTGCGTAAGAATTTCGATCTCACGCCCTATGGGCTGCGCGAGATGCTCGATCTCGTCCGCCCGATCTACCAGAAGACGGCTGCCTACGGACACTTCGGCCGCACTGAGCCGGAGTTCACGTGGGAAAAGACCGACCGGGCCGCCGCACTGGCTGCCGAAGGCAAGACGGTGCGTGCAGCATGACGATTTCTTTCCGGGGCACCTAGCCCCGGGCGCTGCCTTTCTGAGGAGCGCTGCGACAGGTGGGTGGCCTACTGAAGGCCACCGCCCCTGCCAGGCTCAGAAGAGGCGGCGTGTTGTGTCACACGGCGCTCATTCCTACATCGGAGCAAACTGAAGTATGAACGCCAATTTGAAAACCGCATCCGTGAACCCGAATGGGTTCACGGACTGCAAGGTGGCCGACCTGGCTCTCGCCGACTGGGGTCGCAAGGAGATCCTGATCGCCGAGACCGAAATGCCCGGTCTCATGGCCATCCGCGAGGAATTCGCCCCGAAGCAGCCGCTCAAGGGCGCCCGCATCACCGGCTCGCTGCACATGACGATCCAGACGGCCGTGCTCATCGAGACGCTGCAGGCACTCGGCGCGCAGGTTCGCTGGGCCTCGTGCAACATCTTCTCGACCCAGGACCATGCGGCCGCCGCGATTGCCGCGGTCGGTATACCGGTTTATGCATGGAAAGGCGAGTCGCTGACGGATTACTGGGATTACACGCACCGCATCTTCGAGTGGCCGGACGGCGGCTACACCAACATGATCCTGGATGACGGCGGCGACGCCACGCTATTGTTGCATCTCGGAACGAATGCCGAGAGCGATCTGAGCGTACTGGCCAAGCCCTCGAGCGAAGAGGAGGAGGCGCTGTTCGCTTCCATCAAGGCGCACCTGAAGGCCGATCCGAAGTGGTATTCCACTCGCCTCAAGCACGTCAAGGGTGTGACGGAAGAGACGACTACGGGCGTGAAGCGCCTGTACCAGATGGCGAAGGATGGAAAGCTGGCTTTCCCCGCTATCAACGTCAATGACTCGGTGACCAAGAGCAAGTTCGACAATCTCTACGGTTGCCGTGAGTCACTGGTCGACGGAATCAAGCGCGCTACCGACGTGATGGTGGCTGGCAAGGTCGCCCTCGTGGCCGGCTATGGTGACGTGGGCAAGGGCTCGGCACAGGCGCTGCGCGCGTTGTCCGCGCAGGTATGGGTCACCGAGGTCGATCCGATCTGCGCGCTGCAGGCGGCGATGGAAGGTTATCGCGTCGTGACGATGGAGTATGCCGCGGACAAGGCCGACATCTTCGTGACATGCACAGGCAACTTTCATGTGATCACCCACGATCATATGAAGCGCATGAAGAACAACGCCATCGTGTGCAACATCGGTCACTTCGACAATGAGATCGATGTCGCCAGCCTCAAGCAGTACAAGTGGGAGAACATCAAGCCACAAGTCGACCACATCATTTTCCCGGACGGCCGGCGGATGATCCTGTTGGCCGAAGGGCGGCTGGTGAATCTCGGTTGCGGCAC
>JAQGOE010000230.1 GCA_028293725.1 Gammaproteobacteria bacterium
CACGAGTACAAAGCCACCCAATTCCACGTTCAGGCCGGCCCACTTGAAACTACGCCGGTGGGGAAGACGGAAGGCGGAGGCTTCGATCGAGCGGATTTTCATCGGAACCCTGGGGGTGGAGACGTGCGGGTCCATGCTAGCGGTGGCGGGTGATCTTGCCAATAATTTTTTTCTTAAAAGAAAAATTCGACCACTGGAGGGTGAGATGGCCGAAAGGTGCTCGGCGGCAGCAGGAAGGGATGTGGGTGCGGGGGTGGCGCCTGCGGCGCGGACCCCTCGGGTATCGGTGTGCGGGTGGCGCGCAGCGCGGAGCGGACCCTCGGGTGTGGGTGTGCGGATGGCACGCGGCGCGGACCCTCGGGTGTCGGTGTGCGGGGCGGCGCACGGCGCGGACTCTCCTCAGTCGTCGGGGCGCTCTACCTGGCGTGCGGCGGAATTCATGATGTGGGAAATGTTTTCCGGGGAGCCGGGATCGTGCGAGACGGAGAGTACTTTGGCGTCCTCTTTGCTTACGGTGATGTAGAGGTGCCGCATGCTGCTATCGAAGTACGCGCTTTCGCCACGCTCCAACCGGAATGGTGCGTAATGCTCGGTGTGGACTTCGATGGCGCCGCTAAGCACATAAACGAATTCCTCGCCGCGGTGCTGGCTCCAGTGATCGAACTCGTCCACGGCTCTCGCATGAACGACTATTTCCAGCGGCACCATGGCTTTGCGCGACAGTTCCGACGCATGCGCCCGATAGTCGTACTGGCCGCTGGTGAAGTGGTCGCCCTCGCCTCGCCGGGTCTTCGTCTTGCGCCCGGAAACGACGTCCTTGGTGCCGGGTCGGACGAAGTCCTCGATGCTGACGGACAAACCGTCGCAGATGCGCTTCATGATGTCGAACGACGGGGAGATCTGGTTGTTCTCGATCTTGGACAGATTCGAGATGGAGACGCCGGTTGCCTGGCTCACCTCGGCCAGGGTGCGGTCGAGCGTGCGCCGGATTTCCTTCAGTCGCGCGCCGATCTGATTCGCTTGGATGTCCATGGATGCCAATCTCCGCCCCCCGAGAAACTTTTCCTATATGAAATATATGCTAGTTTGCCGCAAAGCGTGAGTCAGGTGGTGAACGATGGGTGAGGAGTCGAGGTCCACCAGTATCCGGCGGCTGTTCGTACTTCTATGCGGCTTCGAGATTCTGCCTAAGACCATTTCCACCCGCGGGCGCGGGGGACGCTTCATTCTGAGTGAGCCGGTGTGTGTCTATCTGCTCGATACGGCGAGCGGCTGGGTGCTCCTGGACGCCGGGATGAACCCGGACAATGGGCGTGACCAGGCGCGGATGCAGGAGAAGTTCTGGCGGCTCGGGATGACCGCCCCGGTGATCCGGGATGGACATCTTCTGGAGCGGCAGTTCGCGGAGTTGGGGGTTGGTTTTGGCGATGTCCGGCATGTGATTCTGTCGCATCTTCATTACGACCATTGCGGGTGTTTGCGACGGTTCCCTCATGCGCGAATCTCCGTGCAGCGCCGGGAATACCAGCATGCCTTTGGGGCTGACATCGGGATGGCTTATTTTCGCGACGAGTATGACGATCCGCGACTGCAGTGGGATCTGCGGGATGGCGATTGGGAAGCGCAGCCGGGGTTACGCCTGATCGACACCCGCGGACATACCGAGGGTCATCAGTCAGCGATCGTGGAGTTGCCGGAGAGTGGCACGCTGGTGCTGCCCTTCGACGCCGGCGACCTGCAGGAGAACTTCGACGAGGAGATTCTTCCCGGCGAGTGTTGTGACGATAAAGCGGCGCTGGCTGCGATTCGGCGGCTCAAGTCGCTCGAGGTCGAGCACCGGGCGACACGATTGTTGTTTCATGATCCTGTGGCGATCCAGGCGATGCGGCTCGCGCCGGAGTGTTACACGTAGTCAGCAGATGAGCACGTGACCGCGAATGAATTCGCCGGTCGCGCCGACGTCAGTCAAGGCGAGACCGGGAATCACGGCGCAGGAACAAATCGCGCGGTCGCAGGCAGCGGACGCAACCGCATTTTAAACTCGATACGTGAGCCCAAACGATTGACGATCGTCATCAGTCGTTCAACCGTCATGCGGCGGAAATCGGCATTGCGGATGCGAGAGAAATCACCGGCATCGATACCGGTCAGTGCCTGCGCCTTGCGAACGCTCAAATCCCTTTTGTCGAGGACCTTGATAATTTCCGCCGCCAGCAACGCCTTGAGTTGGCGTGCGTCGGCGTCCTCGATGCCGAAATCCCGATACACATTTCCGCTGCCACGAACCAACTGCATTTTCCGGTCTTTCATCGCAACATCTCTTTCAATCGCTTGAGGCGATCCCTGATGAGGTCAATTTCGTGCTTCGGCGTCTTGATGCCCTGCGTGGCCTTCTTCTGGAAAGCATGAATAACCCAAAGATCCTCATGAAGCTGCACTGCATACACAGTCCGAAATGCGTTTCCATGGTGCTTCAGCGCAACTTCAAAGACTCCCGACCCTAACCCCTTCAGCGGCTTTGCAATGGACGCCATTCCGCCATCTGCAGCCACAGTGAGTGCATCGAAAACGGTATCGCGCGCCTCGGCCGGAAACTGATCGAACGCCTTTCGCGCTGATGCAATCCACGATATCGGCCGGGTCATCCGTGAGGTCATCGCGCATCGTCTCCATATGTTGGCAGTTTTGCCAACATTCGTCAAGTGGTCGCCAACGAGCTCATGGGCCGGTTCGCTGCGTAGACTTTCCTACGCTTCATCCGAGTCCCAAAAAGCAAAAAGGCGAGAAGACTCGTTGGTCTCCTCGCCTTGAGGTTCGTCCCGGACGCACCTGAGCTCCCGGGGTTACAAGCAGCGGGTCAACGCTGCCAAATCTAACTTACTTAAGAACCCCGACGTCGTCAAGGCTCTTATGTGATGTTTAGAGTGCTGCGCTGTCTGGCCAGGAGTCCGCGGCGCCTGTAGCCATTGTTCTTCCATCGACACTCGCGGTATCGGATTACGATACGAATTCGTCACGTATTGCATCCTGCGCACTGCTGCTTCAGATTGACCGCCGCAGCAGGAGTCGCGTCATGGTCCCACTGGCCTATAAGATTGCCACCGAGGCGAGTGAGTTCGAGACCATCCATCGGCTCAACTACGACACCTTCGTCGAGGAGATCCCGCAACACACGGCGAATGCCGAGCGGCGGCTGGTCGATCGTTTTCATGCGCAGAACGCTTATGTGATCTGCCTCGACGGCCCGCGGATGGCTGGGATGGTCTGCGGCCGATGCGTGCGGCCTTTTTCACTGGATCAAAAGGTAGCGAATCTCGATCGCTATCTGCCGGCTCATCGCAAGGCCGTGGAAATACGCCTGTTGGCCATCGCCCCGGCGTACCGGAAAACAACTGCGTTCGCGGGCCTCATCGGCTTTCTGTACGCGCACTTCAGGGCGCAGGGCTGTGACCTGGCCGTGATCTCAGCCACGGTTCGGGAGCTCAAGCTCTATCAGCATCTTGGATTCAAAGCATTTGCGGACCGAGTTGGCTCGCCCACCGCAGTGTATCAACCCATGTACCTGACACTGGAAGCCTTGGACCGCGCGAGATCAACCAAGACACCATGAAGTCCATGCACGCCAGCTTCTTACCTGGCCCCGTGGCCCTGACGCGGGCGGTCAGAGTGGCCTTTCGGGCCGCGCCGGTTTCGCACCGGGAGCCGGCCTTTCTGGAGATGATGTCACGTACACGAGCCGCTCTGACTTCTCTGGTGCAGGCCTCGCACGTCGCACTGATGGTGGGTACCGGTACGCTGGCCAATGAAGCCGTAGCAGCGCAGCTCAGGTGTATTGAAGGCCCGGGACTGATTCTCGCCAACGGCGAATTCGGCGAGCGACTGATCGATCAGGCGCAGCGTTGGAATCTGAGCTTTTCTGTCGAGAGGCGGGACTGGGGCCAGCCGTTCGACTGGTCGCGGGCGCGAAAGGCGGTCCTCCGACGCCGACCGAGGTGGATCTGGGCGGTACTGTCGGAAACCTCGACCGGTGTGATGAACCCGCTCGAGGAACTGCTGAACCTGAGTGAATCGTGTGGCGCGGAGTTATGTCTGGATGCCGTGAGCGCCATCGGCTTGATGCGGGTAGATCTCAGGGGCGTACGCTTTGCCACGGCGGTCAGCGGCAAGGGATTAGCCGCCTTTCCAGGCCTCGCCGCGGTGTTTCACCACGGGCACCTGGCGTCATCGGGACAAATACCGAGCTATCTCGACCTGGAGAACTACGATGCGGCGGACGGTGTGCCTTTCACACACTCGTCGAACTTGCTCGCAGCGCTCGACCAGTCATTAGCGCTGACATGCTGGGCCAGGAAGTTTGAGCGCGTGCGGCGGGCATCGGTGAAGCTGCGTGCCGCGCTGAGAGAACATGGACTTCCGCCGCTTGCTGCTGGGACCGACGCCGCCCCCGGCATCACAACCGTACCATTGGCCGGAGATGTCAGTGCCAAGGACGTGGCAACCGAACTCGCCAAACACGGCTTCCACATCGCTCATCAGAGCGAGTATCTCAGACGGCGAAACTGGCTTCAGATCTGCCTGATGGGTGAATTCGACGAGACCGTCCTGGGCCGGCTGCCCGCAGTACTGGCCGCGCAGGTCACGAAATCCTCTGCAGCCGCCGCCGAGGGCCTTGTTTGAGGCGAGTGCCCGCATCCCCCGTTTTCTCCCGGGCCATCCCCCATGCAGCGGCTTGTACACTACTGCCATGAAACAGCCCCCGGACTCCAGTGGCCGATTCCGTCCGGCGGTTCTCACGCCGCACGAGCTGGTCCGGGGCCGGTTGCTGCTGCGGGTGACCGCCGAGAATGCGCTCGGCGCGCCCCATTGCACCTTGATCGTGGGGCCCGCAGGATTTGGCAAGACCACCCTCCTCGCGCAAGCCTATCGCCACGTCGCGGCGCAAGGCCACCCGACAATCTGGCTCGAATGCGATCGGCACGATGCGGACCCGAGTCATTTTCTGAACAGCCTGTACGCGGCGGGAAGCGCTGCGGGCGCCAACACGACGGACCCCGAGTTCGACACCTCAGACTTCGGGCGCAGAGCCGCGGAGCTTGGAGCAAACGTGTGCCTTTGTATCGACGGGCTCGAGCACGTCATTGCGACCGACACGGAGCCGCTGATCGAGCGTCTGCTGGGTTCACTGCCGCCGCGAGCCCGCGTTCTGCTCGCCTCGCGCCAACTCCCCAATGCCTGGTTTCTCGAGCTCGAGCTCCAGGGTCTCGCCGTCTCGATCGAGGCCAACGATCTGCGGCTCACCCGCCCCGAGTTGGCTGAGTTGCTTCCCGAACGCTTCACTCCCGGGCAGGTCGCACAGGTGTCGGCGCTCACCGAAGGGTGGCCCGTCGCCGCGCAGTTGACCCGTTTGCGCGCACAAGACACAGCATCGATCGCCGACATGCTCGAGCGGCTCGCGTACGAGGGACTGGGACTTTTCGAATATCTCGCGCACAAAGTGCTCGAGGTGCTCTCGAACGATCAACGGGAGCTCTTGCGCGTAACCTCCATCCTGTCGGCGATCACCCCTGGGTTGGCAAACGCACTGATGCAGCGGGATGACGGCTACGCGTTGCTGTCCGGGGTATTGCGGCTCGCCCCGATCGTCAGTGTCACCAGTGACCGCGACTTCACCATCCGTTTGCATCCTCTCCTCAGGCAATACATGCGCGGCGAGCTCGCCCGATCTGGCCAGGAGCACGAGCGCGCATTGCATCGGCAGGCGGCTCGTTCGCTAGCTGTGGCCGGACAGATCCTCGAAGCCGTGCAACACGCCTTGGAGGCTGACGACCTGCCCCTCGCGTTGGAGGAGTTTGATCGGGCCGGCGGCGACGAGTTGATTTTCACGTTGGGGCCGCGGCAAGTTCATACGCTGGCCGAGACGCTTCCGCAGGCTGCGCGGGAAGGGTCGTTGCGGCTGCAATTCACGGATTTTTTGCTCGCGTTGGTCGACGGACACGCCCACCTGACGAGCAAGCTACTCGCGCGACTGTTACAGGGCCTGGCGGCGGCGCATAAAGTGGGTCCCGACCCCGGGACCGCGTGGCGGGAGTTCGCCGCAACCTACAGCACCGTCTTCTCGGAACTCCTTGCCGACCTCAACGACGGCGCGGGACCAGGCTTGCTCGAGCGATGCGCAGCGGTCGAGCGTCTCGCGCACCTGCACTTCGCGCACAACGAAGCCTACCTCGGCCTGGTCCTGGCTATCGAGGTGCTGCTGTTCTCCAGACATGCGAGCACGGCAGAGTCCAGGCGCGCGCTGCACGACTACATCGCATTGTGTGAGCGCAATCACTTCGCACCCCATCTTCCTTCCGTGAATCCGCAACGGGGCTTGCTCGCCTTCCTGGAAGGCGACCTCGATGCCGCCCTCGGCTTTCTGGCCCGGCCGCAGTCGAAGCGCATCGACCGGTTTGCCGAGCCGGAGCCCCTGCTCGCACAGCTCAGCAAGGTCCTGGTCGCGACGATCCATTACGAGCGCAACGAGATCGAGCAGTCCTTCGCTATCATCGACGGCGTCTTCGTCGACCCTGATCGGACGCTACCGGAAACCTGGGCGCTCGCCTGTCGCATCCGGGCATTGTGCCTCGAAGCGCTTGGGAGACCCGCCGAGGCCGACCACGTCCTCTCGCACGAAGAAAGCCAGGCCCGTCGGCGCGACGCACGACGCCTCGGTCTCATCATCACGGCACTGCAGCTGGAGCTCGGCATCCGCAGGGGACAGCCCGATCTGTCCAGGCTCGAAACACTCGTGAATGCCCTCGAAAACGAGCTCGATCGCGCGGAAGCCTCCTGGTTTTTCGCCGCCTGCCTGGGTCGGGCCGTAGTTCCGGCACTAACACTGACGGCACGTCAGCCGCACGCCAGGAAATTGGCCACGCAACTGGTGGACCGGGCACACGCCTGCGGAAATCAGCTCTTCCAGGCGACCGGTCAAATCCTGCTGGCGCGCGCCGAGGATGCTGCAGGAGAGGCGACCAACTCGCGCCTACGGCTCTCCGCGGCGCTCAAGAGCACCGGCCGCATGCGAGTTGTGCGTCCGTACATCGACATCTGGGCCAAAGCAACCGTGCCTCTCGTGAACATCATTGCCGAACAGACCTCGGCGGAGGATGTCGAGCACATCAGGAACGTGCTGCGCGCTTTGGACACCGCCGTGCCTAGCACTCTCGACGGGTGGAGCATGCTGTCCGAGCGCGAGCGCGACGTGTTATCCGCGCTTTCGGCCCACGACACCACAAAAGCCATCGCCAAGAGCCTCGGGCTCTCCCCGGAGACGGTCAAGCATCACTTGAAGGGGATCTTCTCCAAGCTCGGGGTGCACAGCAGGGCCGAGGCACTCGAGCGGCTCGCACAACTTTCGGATTGACCGTGGGGCTCATCACCCGGTATGACTGCCTGCATCCCCCGCGAAGCCCCTTGCCTCCCCTCGGCGACGCCGCTTTCAATCGGTGGGGCGCGACAGGCACGCGCGACAGCTTGGGACATAACATGAAAACATCGATCCAGCTCACTGTGGCCATGGGGGTGGCCATCGTGGTATCGCAATCGGCCCTGGCCGACGATCAACTCGAGGAAGTGGTGGTGACGGCCCAGAAGCGCAGCGAGCGTCTGCAGGACGTCCCGATTCAGGTCGACGTCTTCACCGCCCAGAGCATCGCGGACTCGGGCATCCACGACACCTCCGACTTCGTCGGGTATGTTCCCAACATGACGTTCGATCGAGCCGACACCTACCGCAACAGCTTCGTGGTGGTGCGCGGCCTGGCCCAGGTCACCAACGCCGATCCGCCGATCGCCGTAATCGTGGACGGCGTGCCGCAGGTCGACCAGAAGCAGTTCAACATGCGCCTCTTCGATATCGACCAGATCGAGGTGTTGAAGGGTCCCCAGGGCACCCTGTACGGCCGCGACGCCATTGGCGGTGCGGTCATCATCAATACCCGAAGTCCTACCGAGCACTTCTCCGGTTACGCCGATGCAACCGTAGGGAATGGAGATTCGGTCAATGCGACCGCGGGCATCTCCGGTCCGCTCGTCGGCGACCGGGTGCTGTTCCGACTCTCCGCCGACTACCTCCATGATGGTGGCCTGATCGAGAACACGTACCTGCACGACAAGTCCGACTTCGTGCACTACGACTATACGACCCGGGGCCGGTTGACGTTCATCGCCAGCGACGACTGGACCATCGACGTGCGCGGCAGTTTCGGCCGCTTCAGCGGTGCGAGCAACGAATACAGCTGGATTCGACCGGCCAACGCCAACACGTTCGTCGATCCGACGTACAGCTTCTATCCGAACGCCAACGGCGAGTCCACCGACGCGGTCGTCAAGGTCGACGGCGATCTCGGGTTCGCCAGGCTCACCTGGATCAACGGCTACAACCGCATCACCGAGGTCGACCGGGCCGATCTCGACTTCAGCAACCCCGTGCAGTACCCGGGAGGGTTTCTCAACTTCGGCTTCCAGGTCGGCCAGGGCCAGGACCTCGGCGATGCGATCTATTCCGAGGAGCTGCGCCTCACGTCCAAGTCCAGCGGCCCGCTGCGCTGGGTCGGTGGACTGTCTTATCAGTATTCCAACAAGTCTCTCCAGACCCGCGCTTTCATCGATCTCGACGGCAGTCCGAGTCAGATCGACAACCCGGCGTTGGTGATCGTTAACCAGAATGTCCGCAACCACTATCGCTCGACGGGATTCTTCGCCCAGGCGGATTACGATTTCCTGCCCACGTTGACTTTGACCGCCGGGCTGCGATACGACCGCGACGTTCGCGAGCAGCGCGACCTGATCGGCGAAAACTTTTACAACGCCACCTTCGTAGCATCGCAACCGAAGCTGACGCTGACCTATAAGCCCTCGCACGACCAGACGTTCTACCTGACCGCGAGCAGCGGCTATCGCCCGGGCGGCTTCAACGCCAGCCCGATCTCGCCGACCTACAAGAGCGAATACGTGCGTAACTTCGAAGGCGGGTTCAAGACCACCTTCCTCGATGGACAACTGCTCGTCAACGGCGCGGTCTTCTACGAGAACGACCACAACTACCAGTACTACTATGTCAACGTGGCCACCGCCTCCCAGATCGACCAGAACATCGACCGGGTGGGCATCAAGGGCGCGGAGATCGAGACCCAGTGGCATCCCACTTCCAACTGGCAGTTTTTCGCGAACTTCGGCTACAGCGACGCAAGGATCAAGCAGCTGGACTCATTGCCTCAATACGTGGGCAACTACACTCCGAACCTGACGCCGTGGAACGGTGCGCTCGGCACTGAGTACCGCGCTCCACTCGTCGGGGACCTGAAGTGGTACGGTCGGATCGACGGCCAACTTTACGGGCGCAAGTACTGGCAGGTTGACAACATGGACGTGCAGGATGCCAAGCAATATCTCAATGCCCGACTCGGAATCGAAGGCACCCACTGGGGGGCCTATCTCTGGGGTCGGAACATAACGGACACCCGCGCATACTCGCAGTATGTCTCGCCTTCACTCGGAGTCGGCGTCGCGGGCATCGGCTTTCTCGTGGAGCCGGCGACCTACGGTGTCGAAGCGCACGTGAGCTTCTGATACCGATGGCAACCCTCAGGATCAAGACCACTCGCTACTTCGACGGTGAGCGGCTGCACGCTGAGCAGCCTTTCAACATCACGGTCCACGGTGATCGAGTTGCGGGGGTATCGGGGCAGCAGAATGCACCGGAGGGGAGCGCCGGGGACGTCCACGAAATCGACGCATCGTCGCTGACGATTCTTCCTGGTCTCATTGACGCGCATTTCCACCCGGTCAGCGCTAGTTTCGACGTCGCCTCCATAGATCGTTCTCACCCGTCACTGCGCGCACTGGATGCGCGTCGCCACCTCGAATCCGCACTGCTGCGAGGATTCACAACAGTGCGTGACGCCGGAGGCGGAGACATCGGACTGGTCCGTGCAAACGAACAAGGTTTGATCCGAGGACCCCGACTTCTGCTGGCCGGCAAAGCGCTTTCGCAAACAGGTGGGCATGGTGACATGCGTCCGGCCGATGCCGTGCCCCTGTGCTCGTGCGGTTATAATGGCGCACTCAGCGCAGTCGTGGACGGACCCGACCAGATGCGCAGGGCGGTCCGCGAACAACTCCGACAGGGCGCGACGCAAATCAAGTTGTTCGTATCAGGTGGCGTTCTATCGCCGACGGACCCTTTGTGGATGAATCAGTTCACGGACGAGGAAATACGCGCGGCGGTAGAGGAAGCCGCAACCAGACGTACGTATGTCATGGCGCACGCCCACACGGCCGAGGCGGTTTTGCGCTGTATTCGCAATGGGGTCCGCTCCATTGAGCACGGTACTCTGATGGATCGGAGAAGCGCCGACGCCGTCGCGGAAGCTGGCGCCTTCGTCGTACCGACACTGGCCGTCGTGGATGTTTTACGACAGGACACTACGCGCCTGCCGCCTGGTGCGGCGGAGAAACTGAGCATGATTGCCGATCAGAATGCAGAGTCGCTTGCGCTCTGCGCCACGGCGGGAGTAAAGCTCGGCTTCGGTACGGATCTGTTCGGCCAACTGCGTGACCGCCAGGCTCACGAGTTCATCACGCGCGGCCGGGTACAACCGGCAGCGGAGATCATTCGCTCGGCGACGCGCGTGAATGCTGAGTTGGTCAATATGTCAGGTCAGATTGGCACGATCGCGCCGGGCGCGTTCGCCGATATTATTGGCGTCGCCGGAGACCCCTTCCAGGATCTGCGCGTGTTGGCCGAGCCCGAAACGCATCTCAAGCTCGTCATCCGCGGCGGTGAGATCGTACTGAATCGACTAACGGAGAGTCAGTCATGAGTGCAGTCTCACCTGTACTGGGTGTGGACGTTGGGGGAACGAACACCGACGCCGTCATCATGCTCGGTGACGAAGTGGTCGCAGCGGCGAAACGCCCCACGACCGCTGACGTTGGCGAAGGGTTGGTCGCGGCCGTTCGCGCCGTGCTCGAGGCGGCGGAGATGTCGCCGGACAGCGTGGCCACCGTCATGATCGGCACGACCCAGTTCATAAACGCTTTCGTCCAGAGGCGCGACCTGACACAGGTGGCGGCTGTTCGCGTTGCCCTGCCAAAGACCGACGGCATTCCCCCGATGGTGGGATGGCCGGACGACCTCGTCCAGGTTGTCGGGCGTCACGGATATCTCGTGGGTGGCGGGTCGTTCTATGACGGTCGTGAATACGCTCCGTTGGATACGGCCGCACTGGAGAATGCCGGTCGGGACATCCGGGCGAAGGGTATCCGCTCCATTGCATTGACATGCGGATTCGCCCCTGTGCGGCCGGACATCGAGCAGAAAGCCGCCGAAGTCATCCTCAGTGTCCATCCAGAAGCCGATATCACCCTATCGAGCGAAGTGGGCGGCCTTGGCCTGATCGATCGGGAGAATGCCGCGCTCATCAACGCCTCACTGCGGCAGTTGTCCCACAAGGTCGTGAACTCACTCAAGGACGCGCTCGGCCAGTTGGGCGTTCGCGTCCCGATCTACTTCAGCCAGAACGACGGCACACTCGTATCGACAGATTACGCCACGCGCTTTCCAATCGTGACCTGCTCCGCGGGCCCGACGAATAGCATCCGTGGCGCGGCCTTCCTGACCGGTCTTCAGGACGCGATCGTCATGGACATCGGCGGCACAACCACCGACCTGGGCTTTCTGGTCCGAGGATTTCCCAGGGAGACGGCGACCGCGCACCTCATCGGTGGCGTGCGTACGAATTTCCGGATGCCGGACGTTCTTTCGATCGCCCTCGGTGGCGGTACGCATGTGCGCGGCGGCGCCGATAACATCGTACTCGGTCCCGACTCCGTCGGTTTCGAGCTGACCCGCCGCGGTGTGGTCTTTGGCGGTGCGGATCTGACGACGACAGACATTGCTGTGCGTGCCGGCCAGGCGTCCATCGGCGATCCGCGCCGGGTCGCATCGCTCGGCAGCCGACTCGTCACCGCCGCGCTCGACCGCATCCACGGCCAGATCGAGGATGCGATCGATCAAATGAAGACCAGCAGCCTCCCGGTGCCCGTCATCCTCGTGGGAGGAGGCAATATCCTTTTGAGCCGATCCTTGCGGGGCACTTCCGAAGTCCACAGGCCGAAACACGCCGACGTTGCGAACGCCGTCGGCGCGGCGATCTCCATGGTGAGCGGCCGCGTCGACCGGATGTTTGATTTCGCGATCGGACGAGCGCGTGCGCTCGAACAAGCGAAGGATGAAGCACGCTCGGCTGCGCTCGCCGCGGGCGCAGAGCCGGATTCGATCGAGATCGTGGAGTTGACTGAGCTACCCATGACGCACATGCGAACGACCGCGGTTCAAGTGAAGGTCCGTGCCGTGGGCAAGCTGCGGGTAGGAGCGCCCTGATGTATACGATTACGAAAGAAATCGACGTGCGCGACATGGCTCGAGGAGCGGTGTTGCTCGGATCCGGCGGCGGTGGCGATCCGTACGTCGGTGAGCTTTACCTGCGAAATCAACTTGCGGAAGGTCGCAGCCCGAAGATATTGAAGGCTGCGGAGCTTGCGGATGACGCCTTTGTCGTCTCGATCGCCGGCGTGGGCGCCCCCACTGTCATCATCGAGCATCTGGTGAGCACGCACACCCTGCTGCGGCTTCTCGAGGCGAGCGAAAGCTTTTACGGACGCAAGATCGACGCCCTGATCAGTGCCGAGATCGGCGGCGTCAATTCGATGTTCCCGTTGGCACTGGGCACCCGCGCCGGCATTCCGGTCGTCGACGGAGATGGAATGGGCCGGGCGTTTCCGCACCTGGAGATGACGACGTTCGGTGTCTATGGATGTGCGGCCACTCCGAGTGTCCTCATGGACGACTCAGGAAACGTCGTACACGTGCACACAAAAACAAATCGCATCGCCGAGGAAGTTGTTCGCTCGGTCTGCGCCTCACTGGGATCCATGATCTTCGGCAGCTTTTATCCCATGTCGGGCCGCCAGGTAAAGCAACTCGCGGTCCACGATACGGTGAGCCATACATTGGAAATCGGCCGACGTATTCGCTCCGCGCGCGAGTCCCAACTCGACCCTGTGAAAGGCGTGCTGGAGTTTCTCAATGCTCCGTCCGAAGGACGCTACGCGCGCGAACTCTTCAACGGCCGAATTACCGACGTGTTGCACGAGACGCGCGACGGCTGGCACTGGGGTCGCGTGCTCATCAGCAGTGGCGCCGGCCGCGAGCCGGAGTTTCGCATCGAGATCCAGAACGAGTATCTCGTCGCCCGCCACCATGAACGAACCGTCGCCATCGTTCCAGACCTGATTGCCATTCTGGATGCCGAATCCGCGGAACCCCTGACGGCGGAGATGCTGGCGTATGGCCAGCGCGTTCGTGTCATCGGCTACAGCGCCGCGCCGATCATGCGCCGGCCCGAATGCCTGAAGGTGTTCGGTCCCCGCCTCTTCGGGCTGGACGAGGATTTCCGCCCCGTCGAAGAGCTCATGGCGGCAAGCTGAGCCCGTTCGATGAGAGACGCCGTCGCTTTCATCTTCGGTCTCGGTATGGTGCTCAATGCCGCGCTATTCGTGCCCCAGGCCGTTCATCTGTGGCGTACCAAGACCGCACAGGGGGTCTCGATCCTATCCTTCGCCGGCTTCAACACGTTGCAGGCGATCGGTGCGCTGCATGGGTATTTCGAGCACGACTATGCGTTGATGATCGGAATGTTGGCGAGCCTTCTGACCTGTGGAAGTGTCACAGTGCTGGCGGCTCGCTATAGCCGCCGCCGAGGGCCCTTGATGAGCAGCACGCGTTAGCTGCGGTCCTTCAAGCGCCGGTAGCGACGGATCAGCGCGTTGGTGGAGCTGTCATGAGAGAGCGAGGAACTGCGCGACGCGCCGAGCTCCGGCAGGATCCGTTTGGCGAGCACCTTGCCCAACTCAACACCCCATTGGTCGAACGAGTCGATGTTCCAGATCGCGCCCTGTGTAAAGACAATGTGCTCGTAGAGCGCGACGAGCTTGCCGAGCGTCGTGGGTGTGAGCCGCTCGAGCAACAGGGTGTTGGAGGGTCGGTTACCCTCGAACGTTCGGTGTGGGACCAGCCAGTCGGGTGAGCCCTCGGCTTTGACCTCCTCCGGGGTCTTTCCGAACGCCAGCGCCTCGCCCTGTGCGAAGACATTCGCCAGCAGCATGTCGTGTTGGTCACCCAGGTGGGTGAGGGATTGCCCGAACGCGATGAAATCGCAGGGAATGAGCCGTGTCCCCTGGTGAATCAGCTGGTAGAAGGAGTGCTGGCCGTTGGTGCCGGGCTCGCCCCAATAGATTGCGCCGGTGTCGGTGGTGACGGGCTCGCCCTCGAGCGTTACGTGCTTGCCGTTGCTCTCCATGGTGAGCTGTTGCAAGTAGGCGGGAAAACGGTTCAGGTACTGTTCGTACGGCAGCACGGCTACCGTCTGTGCGCCGAAGAAATTGTTGTACCAGAGGCCGAGCAGTCCCATGACGACGGGCAGGTTCTGGGCGAAGGGAGCGGTACGGAAGTGCTCGTCCATCTCGTGGAAACCGGCAAGCATCGCTTCGAAGTTGTCCGACCCGATGGCCAGCATGGTGGACAGGCCGATGGCGGAGTCCATGGAATAGCGGCCGCCGACCCAATCCCAGAATTCGAACATGTTGGCGGTGTCGATACCGAACTTGGTGACTTCGGCGGCGTTGGTGGAGACGGCCACGAAGTGTTTGGCTACGGCTTTGACGTCGCCGCCAAAACCCTTCAGCGACCACGTTCGCGCCGCATTGGCGTTGGTCATCGTCTCCAGTGTCGTGAACGTTTTCGAGGAAATGATGAACAGCGTTTCGGTTGCATCCAGGTCACGGACTGCTTCCACGAAGTCCGTGCCGTCGACATTGGAGACGAAACGGAAGGTCATGGCACGCTCGCTGTAATAGCGGAGCGCTTGATAGGCCATCACCGGCCCGAGGTCCGAGCCGCCTATACCGATGTTCACGACATTGCGGATACGTTTACCGGTGTGGCCCTTCCATTCGCCGCTGCGGATGCGGCCCGCGAAGGCACTCATTCTGTCGAGGACTGCGTGGACCTGCGGCACGACGTTCTCGCCGTCGACGACGATCGATGAGCCTTTCGGGGCGCGCAGCGCGACGTGCAGCACTGCCCGGTTCTCCGAAACGTTGATGTGCTCTCCGCGAAACATGGCGTCGATGCGCGCGCGCAGGCCCGACTGCTCAGCTAGTTGCACGAGCAGCTCTAACGTCTTGTCGGTAATACGGTTCTTGGAATAGTCGAGGTAAAAGCCGGCGGCCTCCAGCGTGAGGCGCTCCCCGCGATTCGGATCGTCCGCGAATAGTTTCCGCAGGTGCTGGGGCGCGATCGTCTCGTAGTGGGCTTTCAGCGCGGACCAGGCGGGACGCTGGTCGAGCCGGGGGGTGTTTTCAGTCATTGAATCGTCCTATGTCCAGCCAGAGAGCGCGACCGTGGGGGTGCAAGCGTCCGGGAACTATACAGCGCGTGGCGGTGAAATATACCCGGCCCGAGGCTGCTAAAAATTGCCGGAAAGGCGCGTTTGCGGTGCAGGCTGTGTTCCCGGTGCAAAGTTCGCCCTGGGCGCCGAGGTTTCCACCATAATCTTTGCTATAGGACCTCTTATCGGCGATTTTTGCCTCCGAAAGCGGCCGATCCCTCAAGCAACACGCTGAATGCGTGCGCGTACGCCACCGCCACCCAACACACCGCCAAATAGGTCCTTCGGATTCTCGAGATCGGGAAGAAGATCGATCTTGCGGCACCCTTCCGGGTGGTCGCGAAGCAAGTCATTCAGGAATCTCAACGCGGTGAAATCCTCGAGCGCGAATCCCACCGAGTCGAATATCGTGACTTCGGCCGGGTGCAGACGTCCCGGCTCGGTGCGCGCGACGACGTCCGCGAACTCGATGACTGGAAACCCGGGTGACATCTGCTGAATCTCGCCTTCGAGGCGCGACTGGGGTGCATATTCCACGACGACGCGGGCGTCCGGACGTGAAAGGATATCCGGGTGCAACTCCGTCTTTCCCGGGCAGTCGCCACCCACGGCGTTCAGGTGAACGCCGGGTACGATCATGGGGGGAGTCAGGATGACGGCGTTTCGCTTGTCAGCTGTCACGGTTGTGACGATATCTGCACCGCGCACCGCTGCAGCGACGCTGGTCGCACGCACGACTTTCAGATCGCCGAGCGCAGGCATGGACCGGAGGTTGCGCTCCAGCTTTGCTGTCGCCGACGGATCGATGTCATAGAGTCGCATCTCACGGATGCCCACCAGTCGGTGAAAGGCGATCGCTTGAAATTCGCTTTGCGCGCCGTTGCCAATGAGCGCCATGACGCGCGAGTCGGCGCGCGCCATCCACTTCGCCGCGAGGGCAGACATGGCGGCGGTCCGCAGCGCCGTCGTAACGGTCAACTCTGAAAGCAATACAGGGTACCCGGTCGAAACCTCGGCGAGCACTCCGAATGCGGTTACGGTGAGCAACCCGGCGGCTGTGTTCTGCGGGTGGCCGTTGACGTACTTGAATGAATACGAGCGACCATCACTGATGGGCATCAACTCAATGACACCGCTCGCGGAGTGACTCGCCACGCGCGCGGACTTGTCGAACTCGCCCCAACGACCGTAATCCAACTCGATCTGCTCCGCGAGGCGGGCGATGAAGGTTCCCGGGCCGATGTCGTGGACGAGGCGTTGAATGTCGGTTACGCCAATATAATTGATCACAGCGGAGGTCCTCGGCAGGCGTGGCGTCGGAATGTGAGCTGCACGCGGTCCGAGGATGCTAACGGGGTTTGGTGTGAGGGAGAAGTTGGCGTTGTGGCGGGTTGACCGGGGATTTTTGACGGAATGTCAGGGTGGGGTGACGAAGTGGCACCTGCCGCTCTAAACGTGAAAGAAGGCGGCGCTTTCTCGCAGGAACACCGGGAAGTCCGTCGTCGGCGGACACGCGGGCACTTGATAGAACATATCGGCCACGTATCCGTGGTGATAGGTTGTGTGGTTGACGATATGCAGAACGATTTCGGCTGGCGTCATCAGCCCGCGGTTGCCGCCGATGAGCGTGAAGTTTATCGGCTGTTGGAGAGCGGCTTCCGAGACGTTATCGCTGAATGCGATATACCAGTCGTCCATTGCTCGCTGGGCTGTCCACAATTCGTCCAACGGAGGATGACTCTCGGTATGGCGTTCTTTGAAGCCATGCTCGCGACCTTCGAGATGAGCACGCCAGATCGTTGCAACGATGTAGTTGTGATTCAAGGTGTGAATCATGTTCTTGAACAGGCTGGGGCGTTCTTTCGTCGCCTCACCGGTAGGAAGGTCGGCAACAGCCTTGAACATGAGTGAATTTGCCCAGGCGTTGTAGCGAGTGAGTGCACGGGTGGTTGCCATGGGGTTACCATCCTGGAGCTTATCTATAACAGAGGCAGCGTACCCGTAATGGCGTCTACCCGATCCGCCCGGTCCGGGCCAACCGCAAGCGCCGTGTAGGTCGGAACACCACCGAACTCCGTGAGCCCGGCATCCTGAATCAGCGCCGTGATGAGCCCGGCGGCCTTGGATTTCTCATGCAGGGCGAGCAGCTCGGCCTCTGAATTCACGGAAACGCAGATTTTCTTGAAGCGCCCGAGCAGCCAGGGCTCGAGCCGCTCGTCGAGAGGAATTACGAAATTCCCGGCTTCCGCATGGCCGAGCGCCAGGATGGCGCGCATCGAGGCGTGAGCGCCCTGAGCGACCATCTTGCCTTTTCGCATGTTGAGGTCTTTGCGTAATACGATCGTCTGTTTGTGTTCCACGCGGGTGCTCTGCGTGCTGGCGTTCGCTCGCATTCTTGCACACAGGTCGCCACGCCGGCTACGCGCCCCGGGCTACGCGCCCCGGTCAGAACTTCCAGGCAAACGTAGCCCCCACGCTACTGCCATCCACAGTGCCCGTCAGCGCGCTCTTGTATCGGATGCTCGTGTATTCGATACCGAACCAACGCCATCCCGCGCCAACGCTCCCGCCGATCGCGTCGTCGAATGAAATATCGGGGACATAGCCGTCGCCGTTAAATTTCACGTCCGTATGCCACACGGGGCCGGCGTCCACCCAGAAGTTGTTGGGGAGCAAATACGCGCCGGTGAACTTGACGACAACCCGATCGACTCCGAGGTTCGTGTTGTAAGCCGCGGTCCGAACGAGCTTGTAGCCCACCGTGGCCGTGAAATCGAGGGGTAAGGAGGCGGGTTGGTAGTGCGCGCCGACGGCCAGGGTAACGCCCTGCCCGGCCCTGATATCCTGGGTCACGCCGTTCGTGTAGTAGACCTGAGCGATGTTGTCGCCGCCGAACTCGCCGTCGACTTCCAGCACTACGCCAAAGTGATCCCGGTCGGAGGTGCCGTTCGACGGCGCTGCCTCGATGCGGCCTGCCGCAGCCAGAGCCATGGCGCTCGTCATGACAATTCCCATCAGCCGCGCATGCATTCTTCATCCCTCAGCCGGAGCGTTGCAATTCGAGGCCTAACTTTATTGTAGTATTGACACTACATCCGTGACGCCGTGCACAACGCAATTACAACTCGCGTGTATGGGTCACACCTCACCGCAGTGATGGTTGATTGCGGTGCTCATGGAGACTTTGGGCTCGTCCGGTTTTGAGCCGACGGTCCGGTTCTCGTTCTTGGCGTCGCACTCATCAAACATCGCGGTGCTGAGCGTCGGTGCGCACCGAGCATGGATAGAGTAGGCTGTCATTGGCCCAGTCAGAAGGGCTAAATCTCGACGAGGCGACTGGGCCATCATGCGTCAAAACAAGGGTTTCGAGTTGCGCGGTCTGCAACTCGATGAGCACAGCCAGACCCCCTTCTATCGACAGGTCTACGAGCGCATTCGCGACGCCATCGCAGCGGGAATTCTGCGCCCGACCGAGCGGCTTCCCTCGACCCGCAGCCTGGCGAGCCAGCTTGCCACGGCTCGTGGCACCATCGATCTGGCTTACAGTCTGCTTTCCGCCGAGGGGTACATTCTGAGTCGAGGCGCGGGGGGCACTTTTGTTGCCCCGGCACTCAGCGGGTTGGTGAAGCCGGCCGCTATGAAAGGATCGTCCTCGGTGCGCTCGACAGCGCAGCTGACGGCCGAAAATGCGGCGGTATTGCCCTTTCAGATGGGTTTGCCGGCCCTCGATGCCTTTCCAAGTAAGCTGTGGTCGCGGCTCGCAATCCGGCGCGCACGCACTTTGTCGATCCATGCTATGAGCGCTCCGGATCCAACGGGATATGCACCATTGCGCTCAGCAATCACTTCCTACCTGGCGGTCTCCCGCGGAATTCTGTGTTCGGCCGAGCAGGTCATCATCACTTCCGGTTTCCAAAGCGCATTGGGCTTGATCACCCGAACTTTTCTGCAGCCGGGCGACGCTGTCTGGTTCGAGGATCCGGGCTACTTCATGGCCAGAAGAGGCTTGGACGCAGCCGGCGCCAGGTTGGTCCCGGTGGCCGTCGACGCCGAGGGAATGAATGTTGCGGCCGGCAAAAGGCGCGCACCGCGTGCCCGTTTCGCGTATGTAACGCCATCACACCAGGCTCCGCTCGGTGTAGCATTGAGCTTGCCGCGGCGGTTGGCCTTGCTGGCGTGGGCGACAAAGGCCGGCGCCTGGATCATCGAGGATGACTACGATAGCGAATTTCGCTACGGTTCCCGGCCGCTGCCCGCTTTGAAAAGCCTCGATGAATCCGCTCGGGTCCTCTATGTCGGCAGTTTCAGCAAAGTATTATTTCCTGGCGTACGCCTCGGATACCTGGTGGTTCCGCCTGCGCAGGTCGAGCGCGTCAGCCGGATATGTCAGTTGTTGTATCGGGACCGGCCGATATTCAACCAGGCGGTGGTCGCGGACTTTATGATCGAAGGTCACTTTGCGCGCCATATCAAGCGAATGCGCGCGCTTTATGAAGAGCGTCGCGCCGCGCTTGCCAAGGCGCTCACCGAGATCTTCCGGGGGAAGTTGCTGATCCAACTGCAGGCGGGGGGCATGCATCTGCTGGCGCGGTTCGCGGATTCCAGGAGTGATCTCGATCTGGTGGCACGCGCGAAATCAGGCGGCCTGGCACCAGCGGCTTTTTCACCCTGGGGAATGGAGCTGGCGCGTGCCGAGCAGGGGTTGCTTCTGAGCTTTACCAACATGCCGCCAGAGTCCGCCAAGGGAATGGCGCTGCGGCTTCGGGCAGTCCTGTGAGAGGAATAAGTGAATGAAAACTTTCGAGCGTTATGCGCGAAACCGGCTGTCGATTACCGCTCTACTCGTCTTGCCGCTCGCCCTCTCTCCGGCACACGGTGGAACTACCGGCGGCTATGCGGAGTTAGTTCGTCAGGTTGCACCGAGCGTTGTGACGGTTCTCGTCGAAGAGAAGCGCGAAGGAGCTGGCCAACGCGCCGCCGAGCGAGCAACTGCCAACAGCAACCCCGCCGGTGTCAGTGAGTTACTGCGCCGTTTGCTCTCCGGGCCTGGCACTGAGCCTTCGCATCACGACGGCGGGGATGCACAAGGGTCGGGGTTCGTCATACGCGCTGACGGACTCATCGTTACGAATCGTCACGTCATTGTGAGCGCACGCGCGGTACAGGTGAAGCTACCGACTGGAGAGCGTCTTCCCGCACGCGTAATCGGTGCCGACGTCGCTACCGATATCGCGTTGCTTAAGGTGACCACGAAAGCATTGCCGATGCTCAAACTGGGCTCCTCGGCAAATATCTCGGTCGGTGACGCCGTCATTGCGATTGGCAATCCGTTCGGGTTGGGTCAAACAGTCACCGCAGGTATCGTTTCCGCGCGAGGACGAACGCTGGAAGACGATCCCTACATCGATTTTCTGCAAACCGACGCAGCGATCAATTTTGGCAACTCCGGGGGTCCGCTACTCTCCACAGACGGGGACGTCGTGGGTGTTACGTCAGCCATTTTGAGCCCCAGCGGCGGCTCGGTGGGGCTTGGGTTCGCAATCCCGGCGGAGACCGTCGCGTCGGTAGTCGGTGAACTCGAGGCACACGGACGAGTGGACCGAGGCTACCTCGGCATTTCGGCACAACCCATGACGCCCGCGGTGGCGCGAGCCCTTGGCTTGAACTCGCCCTCGGGTGCGCTCGTGACTGCACTGGAGCCTAAAGGGCCTTCCGCCGACACTCTGCGGATCGGCGATGTCATTCTGAGCATCGGCGATACGCCAGTCACCTTCGAAAGCGTGGGAAAAGTTACGGGACGACTCCACCCAGGCAGCACCGTCCAGGCGGTGGTCATGCGTGATGGCGGGCGGCAGCAACTTGCTTTGCTCGTGGGTCAGCTTCCGGACCCGCCGAACGATCCCGCCCTGACGGGTGACACGGATACCTGGGTGCCTAACCTGGAGATCGGAGTAGCCAAATCGACGCGGGCCATTCGCACCGCCATCAAGGCGGCTGACGAGCCTGCCGGACTCATCGTGACCCAACTTCGTCCAGCGGGCGCCGGGGCACTGGCGGGGTTGAAAGTCGGTGACCTCATTACCTATGCGGGATCGAAACACCTCGAAAACGTTGCTGACCTGGCGACGGTCGGCCGGCCGTCGACCAAACAGCCGCTGCTGTTGCTCATCATCCGCGAAGGAGCGCCGCACTTCGTAGCCGCAACGGGCAGTAGCGAAGAGCCATGACACAGGTGTCACGAACCATTGTGTTAGTATCGCCAGAAATCGGCAGTCGTCCGCGCGGACGAGGACTAGATAATGACCCATCGACTGGCAGGCAAGATAGCCCTCGTCACGGGCACGGGCGCCGGAATCGGCCGCGGCTGCGCTTTGTTATTCGCCCGCGAGGGCGCCAAGGTCTTCGGCTGCGATATCGATACGGATCGGGCGCTGGCAACCGTCGCAGCCGCACGCGCCGCCGGTTTTGAGATGGACAGCGCTCACCCTGTCGACCTGACTCAACCCGCCGATGTGCAGCGCTGTGTCGACCTGGTCTTGCAGCGTTATGGGCGCATCGACGTGCTGGTGAATGCCGCCGCGATCAATCCGCAGTTCGCGCCGGTGGCGCAGATGAGCTACGAGAAGATCTGGGTGCCTACGATGATCGGTGAGGCCGATATCGTGTTTCTCATGTGCAAGGCGGTATGGCCCCACCTGTTGGCCGGCGGCGGCGCGATCGTCAATTTCGCGTCAATAGCGGCACTGCGCGGTAGCGAGTTTGCCGGCATGCTGGCTCACAGCGCGGGGAAAGGTGCCGTGCTGGCAATGACGCGCCAGCTAGCGGTCGAGGGCGGGCCGCACAGGATTCGTGCCAACTCCATCTCCCCCGGTTTGGTCGCGACCCTGGCGACGGCCTCCCAGGGCCTGACCGAAGGAGAGCGGCGTGACAGCATCGCCGCGAACATCCCACTGCGGCGCATCGGGGAGCCCGAGGACATTGCTTATTGCGCCCTGTACCTGGCCTCCGACGAGGCAAGTTGGGTCACGGGGACCAACATCAGTGTCGATGGTGGGGAGAGCGCGCACTAGTCGGGTGGTGCGCCCCGGGGCTTGGAGCGGCGGAACAGGAATGTGAACAGCAAAGGGAACACGGACAAACCCAACATCCTGAAAATGCGCCGCGCCTGCTCAGGGCGCAGTTTCGCCGTGAGGGGCATGGTTCCGTAAGCCTGGCCCTTGACCACTAGATCGGCCCCTTCGCGAGCAATCGAGCGTATGGTCATCAGGTCCTCACCGGCGGGGCCGTAGAGGGTGATAGTTTGATCGTCCACCGGCGCGCGAGGGGCGGTGGTCGGACCAGGCGCCGCACTCGCAGTGGAGGCGGCCGAGGCAGTGGGCGCAGCGCGCAGGCCGGCCGCATTGCCGGCGCCGAGAGTCACCGTCTTGCCGTTGCCTTGGCCGGTCTTGCCGTGCCCTTCGCTGGTCTCGCCGCCGGCCACCAGATCGAAATCCAAACCCAGATGCTCGAACATCCGCATGGCCGTCGCGCGGCCGGCGCCGAATACGCCGCCGCCGGGATGCAGAAACGGCCCGACGAGGTAGAACCGCTCTACGCCGGGGACCGTATATTGAGCCAGATCCGGCGTCGGACGATGTCCGGCCGTCTGGTAGAAGTATGGCGCCACGCCATGCACGTCGCCACCAACCATGCTGTTAGGCAGGTTACGAGCGTGATCCAGTGGCGTAACGACCGTGCGCTTGACGATGTTGTCACTGGTCAGGTTCGCAATGAACTTCTGGTAATGCCTGAGGCTGCGATCGCCCATCTCCTCCTTGATCTCATCCCAGCGCGCCGCCCCGCCCTCTTCGAGGTTGTAGGGCGCGAAGGTGATGCCGTGAAACATTCCCCTTCCCGGCGGGACGCGTGAGGGATCGTTGATGCTCTCATCACCTCCCGCGCCCAACACGCGCTCCGTAATCCGACCGCGCCTCAACGCGTCGAAATCGTCGAGCATGTCGCTCAACCGCTCGCTCGCCATGAACTCGAGCATGATGGCGTGACTGACTTCTTCGCCGGCGCGAAACCGTGCCTTCTCCTTCAGATCATAGTGACTGACCATGATGCTGAAAGCGGCGAGCGAGGCCCGCTCGGCGCGAGCCAATACCGGCTCGGGTACGCCGTCGAGGAAGGCGCGCAAGCGGTGCGGGTGGATTGCGCCGATGACCGCATCTTTCGCAACGAACTCCTCGCCGGTCGCAAGCCGCACCCCGATCGCGCGGCCGCCGGAAGTCAGGATTTTCGTCACCTCGCTATTGCAACGGACCTCGCCGCCGTAGTGCTCGATACAGCGCACCAGCGACTCCGATAGTTTGCCGCTGCCGCCGACCGGCTGCGACACGCCGAAGCCGTGCATCAGACCCGGCATGAGATACAGGCCGAACCCGGTACCGAGCTCATCCGGCATTTGCAGGTTCTCAGACACCAGGCGCAGCAACCACACCTTGACCTTTTCGCTCTCGAACGACTGGTTGGCGATCTCGAGCGAGCTGCGCTGCATGGCGTCCAGTATCTCGCGGCCCTCCTCGTTGCTATCCAACATCGACACGAGCGCACCCAGTGGCGTGGGCGGAACGTACAAGCCGGAGGCAAACATAGGCAGCATGGCCATCGCACGCTTGGCGAAGCGTCGGTAGGTTTCGGCATCCCGGGCGGAGATCCGCGCGATCTGCTCGCAGGTCTTGTCCAGATCCTGGTAGGCGACCAGGGTGGTCTGATCCGGAAAGATCATGGCGTAGGGGATGTTGTAGCGATACTGGAGCCCGAAGCGGCTCTGCAGGCCGAGCTCATCGCGCCGGATCATGGGATTGCCCTGAATCATGATGTGCACACTGGAGTGCTCGTCATGCCAGTAGCCGGGGGTATTGATCTCGCGCGTCACCACTCCGCCGCCGGGCCAGGGCTTGCGCTCCAGGACCAGGACTTTCTTGCCGGCTTTCGCCAGGTAGGCCGCCGCGACCAGGCCGTTGTGGCCCGCCCCCATTGCGACGACATCATACGTCTGCATCAGTCACCCCCTTCGCCCGGACACCTTCTCAACGATGCCAGTGCGCGAGCGGGAGGCCGGCGACAGGCGCGCGAAAGTACGGGATGGTACTCCCCATCAAACTGCCGAGATACACCGTTCGGAGGTCGGAACCGCCGAAGGTGACGCTCGCCATCCATGGGGCGATGGTGCCCTTGGTGGCCGCCATGATCTCAGGGGTCATGGTGCCGCCATAGAAATGTTGGTCGTAAATCGCCTGTTGTACGGGGTCAGAGTCATCGAGCAGGGTCAACAAGTGGCCTTCGGGCGTCAGCGCGATGAGGCGATCGGTCTGCACCAGCGTGATCCACAGATTGCCGTGCTGGTCGAACGCGAAGCCATCGGGGGTGCCGGGCAAGGCGGCGGGCCCGAAAATCTCGCGGTCCGTGAGCGTGCCGTCCGGGTGCACCCGCAGCCGGGAAATACAGCGGGCGTTGGATTCGACTACGTACAGCCACTCTTCGCGGGCATCGAAGCGGATCTCGTTCGTTCCTACGAAGCCTTCTGCGACGATGCGAATGCCACGCTCGTCGATGAGGCCAACATAGCCGTCCGGCGCCTTCTCGTTGATGGATCTCGTCCACGGGACCAGGCGGGTGGTCACCGTGAACCAGATCCGATCGCGCGAATCGCATAACACGAAGTTGGTCTTTCCCAACGGTTGACCATCGACATGGGTATAGAGGGTGCGGGAGCTGCCGTTCCGTTGCATGAGCTCGATGGCATCGGTGCCGAAATTCGCGATCAGAAAGTCGCCGTCGCGATTTATGGCCAGGCCGTTCGGCAACGTGGAGTTACCGAGAATCAAGGTTGTCGGATCGTTGCGATCGACGCCCTTGTGCCCTGTCTGAGCGATGAGTTGCTGGGAGCCGTCGGGCAGAATGCGCATCACCCCGCCGCGCGCGTCGGCACTCCAGAGCGTACCGTCCCGCTCCGCGAGAATGCATTCCGGGCGCTGCAGGTCCTGACCGATGTTGCGGATCGAAGTCCGATCCACACTCCAGCCGGCGAGAGGATTGCTCGTTCTGCTCATAAAATGGCTCGCCGCACCAGCGTGGGAAGGTCACCATCGTGGCGAAATCCGACGGCCTCCGCCGCCGGTGTCGACAAGGGCGGATAGCGGCCGAAATTTGCTTCCAGCGCCGGGTTCGACAGGTAGCTCACGCGCTCCAGCACGTCACGGCCATACACATCCGCCACAGCCCGCGCCAGCTCAGCCATGGATGTGTGTAGGGCCGGCAGTGTCCAGACACGGGTGTCGTTGCACGCCGCCGCAGGCAACACGGCTGCATTCAGTAAGTTGTCTACTATGCATTGCACCGACATCAGCCACGTCGTCGAGTCGGCTGCTACTGGGCAGACGTAGGAACGGCCGGCAGCCAACTCGCGAATGATGTCGCTCATGAAGGCCGAGAGCTGGCCGGTGCGCTGCGGGGGACGCGCAACGATGCCAGGCAGGCGGACGGCGCGCCCATCCGCCCAGCCGCGGCGGCTGAAATCACTGAGGAGAATCTCTCCGAGCAGTTTCTGGGCGCCATAGGTGAGTTGCGGCCGCAGCGGCGTTGTGTCATTCACTGGCGCCGTCAACGGCGATCCGAGCACCGCGATCGTGCTTGCAAACACGAATACGGGCGGCTTCGACCCGGCGGTCACCTGTGCCCGACACGCTTCGAGGAGTCTGATCGTCGCATCGACGTTGACCCGTCGCCCCAACTCATAGTTCAGCTCGGCCGCGCCACCGGGGATGCTGGCCAGGTGGAACACAACATCCACCGGTGTGTCGAATGCCCGGGCCAGCAGCGCGGGGTCGTCAATACTGCCGGACAGCCGCCGTACGCGCGGTATCTCCGGACCCTCGAACCGCAGGTCCATCAGGGTGAGGCGCCCTATCGGCCCGAGTCCCGCGGGTAGCGCTGCGGCGTTGCTCAGAAGCCGGTTGCTCAACGCACTGCCGATGAAGCCGCTCGCGCCAGTGATCAGTAAATTCATGGTCCTGCTTTGCCCGAAAGTGCAACAGCATCTTGGCGAGATCGAGCTGTTGCCGGAAATCGTTCCTGCGGATGCCCCCCATCACGTTCGGGCATGGATGCCCAGCGCTCCCGCGCGGGCGTACAATCCCGCCCATGCGCTATCACAAGCTCGATCTGAATCTGCTGACCGCGCTGCGAGCGCTGTTGACCGAGAAAAACGTCACCCGCGCCGGCGAGAGCGTGCATATCACGCAGCCGGCGATGAGCGGGATCCTGGCGCGGCTGCGCGAGTACTTCGGCGATCCGTTGATCGTTCCGGTGGGCCGCAAGATGGAGCTCACTCCGCTGGCCGAGAGCCTCGTGGAGCCGCTCAACGATGTGCTGCTGCGGCTCGATGCGACCATCACCACCCGCCCCGAATTCAATCCGCTGACAACCAACCGGCGCTTCTCGGTGGTGGCCTCGGATTATTCCATCGACGTGTTGCTGCTCGCGGTGTTACGGCGGATACACCAGGAAGCTCCGGGCCTGTCGGTGGAGTTCCGCACGCCGAGCGAAAGCGCGCCGGCCGAGCTCGAAGCGGGCGAGGTGGATTTCATCATCAACCCGGAGAGCCAGAACTCGCCCATGCAATCGGGTGCGGTGCTGTTCGAGGACTCGTACCGGATCGTGGTGGACACGGCTAATCGGGAGGTGGGCGACTCCATTGGCATCGAGCAGTACCTGGCGCTGCGCCACGTTGCTTTCAAAAGCGGCAAGCACGGCCTACCCCATCTGGAGACCTGGCTGGCCAATCGTTATGGCGACGAGCGCTGTGTCGAAGTGATCACGCACAGCTTCTCTCTCGTGCCCCGGCTGGTCGTTGGTACGGCGCGCATTGCCACGATGCACACCCGGCTGGCGCGGCAGTGCGTGGGCATCCTGCCGATTCGCCTCGTCAAGCCGACATTCGACATCCCGCGCCTGGTCGAGCTGTTGCAATGGCACAAGTATCGCGATCTCGACCCGGGCAGCATGTGGTTCCGCGATATGATCATCGAGGGCGCCCGCGCGCTCCCCTCCCTGGACGAGTTGGCTCTTTCCGATCCATGAGCCACGCGGTTACCTGAGGCGGTCCTTGATCTTGCTGATGCCGACGAGCCCGCACTCCTCGTCTTTTGCGCTGGGCTCGGCGCCACTTACGCCAACGGCGCCAACGATGTCCTCGCCAGATTTGAGGACCATGCCGCCGGCGAAGGTCAGCAGATTCGTGTCGGCTTTGATCCGCGCTACCACGGCCGGGTCGGTTTTTGTCAACGCACCCACTTGCGACGTCGGCATTTTGAAGGTCAACGCGGTGTAGGCTTTACGGAAGCCCGTGTAGGCGTGCGAACCGTCAGTCCCGTCAGGGATGTAATACAACTTCGGTGTCCCGGCGGCGTCGATGATGCTGACTCCGACGTGATAGCCCTTGCAGGCCTCGACTATGGCCTTGGCGGCCTCCAGGGAAAGGTCGAGCGCGGGGCTCCTGGGTAGCGGCCGCTCTGGCGGACGCGGCGGCGGTGGGCCTGGCGGAAACGGCAGGCCGTCGAAGGGGCGGCCCTTGTCTCCGGGAAAGCCGCTTCCTGTCGGAGCGGAGGCGGCACCGGCAGCGACGCAAGCGATGATGAGAGCTGAGCCGACAATGAGATTTTTCATGGAGTTCCGCCGGGGTGCTGTGCTGTCAGAAACTTACGGTCAGTCGCAGGCCCGAGTAGCGCTCGGCGTCGCGTGCGGGCTGGCCGATCACGGCGTTGCCGTTCCACGGACCGCTCCAGAAATCCTCGACGTCCGTGTAGTAATGATGGTTGGTGACGTTGTTCATGAAGGCCGTCGCGGCGAACTTCCCGTCGGTGCTCTCGAATCCAAGGCGCAGATTGAGCAGCCCGAATCCCGCCTGGATGGCGAAGGGATTCTGATCAGGCAGCATCTGTGCGTGCGTTCTGTAGGTATACGTACCCCCGAACACCCACGCGTACGGATGATTGGGCAGTGGTATCCGCTGCTCCAGGCCGAAGGTGGCCTTGACCTTCGGCGAGTTGGGCATCGTAGCGCCTGACACGTTTTGACTCGGGCTAGCGCCGTTCGTGGGCGTGACACATCCTTCGGCAGCGGTCTGCAAGCCATAGCAAGGTGCTCCCGTGTAGGTGACGAACTTGGCGTCGATGTAGGCGGCACTCAAGCTCAGTCGGGTAGTGGACGTCGCCAGCCACTCGCTGGAGAGCTCGGCGCCGCGCGTTTGGGCTTTACCCACCGACGTCAGATCCAGGGGCGGTGTGAGCACACCCGGCGCGTAGGCATAGCTCTGGATCTGGTAGTCGGTGTAGACGGTGTCGAAAATGTCAGCGTTGAGGATCAGCGTGTGATCGAGATAAGTGCCCTTGGTGCCCAGCTCGTAGCTGTTGATGGACTCCTTGCCGACCGGGGCCAGGGTGGCATTGCTGGTCAACGTGGCCGAGGTGTTGTAGGCCGCCGGCGAATAACCGCGGGAGTAACTCAGATAAGCCATCAGGTTGTCGGTGAACCGCTGCTTGAGCGCGATATCGCCGACCACGGTGTTCGAGTCGCTGCTGCCCTGGCTGTAGTACGCGGGCGGTGAGGTTGGGAAATAGACGTATTGATTGTATTTGTAGGAGATCTGGTCGTGGTTGAATCTCAGTCCTGCGACCAGCGAGGTCGCCGAGGTGAGATTCCAGGTCGCCCGCCCATACACATCGTAGGTCTTGGTGTCGGGGATGACGTGAACATCCAGGCCCGCGGGCGGCAGCGTACGGACGTAAACCTCGTCGACACTGTTGTCCGAATAGAACAGGCCCGCCAGCCAGCTCACCGTCTGATTGGTCGGGGAGACGATCTTGAGCTCCTCGCTCTTCTGCTTGACGGTGGCGACCTGATTCTGGGTGTTGTAGAACACCGTCTGTCCGGTCAGGGTATGCCAGAAGAAATCGTCGACGGCGAACAGATCCTGGGTCTGATTCTGTTTCTCCTCGTTGTAAGCGGTGGTCGAAGTGAGGGTGTAACCCCCGCCCAGGCGGTCTTCGATGATCACGCTGTAGTCGCCGTCGCGATGGCTGCCGCCGGCGGTCGTGACCGGGCTCGCGTACACCAGGTTTTTCCACGAGGGTATATAGCCGGGCAGAAGCAGCGCTTGCGTGAACGGACCCGGCGTGAACAGCAGATCGTTACCGGGAGTGATGTAGTTATAAACCAGGTTGGCGCCCTTGCCTTCGGTGTTCTCGTTGTGCGCCATGAGCGTGATGTCCAGGTTGTCGGTGACATTGAACAGCAGCTTGATGCGCGAGCCCGCGACGTCCTGGGTCGTCTTGTCAGCGGTGGCCAGATTGGTGATTGGATACTTTGTCGTGAACTTGTAGGCCGACAGGCTGCCCTCGATACGATCGACGATCGGACCGGACAGAAAGCCTTCAAAGCGATATTCGCCGTCGTCGGTCACGGTAGTGGTCGCGGTGCCTTGCAGAGTCGCAGTCGGTCCGCGCGTCGTGAAATTGATGAGTCCTGCCGCCGCCGTACGGCCTCCCAGGGTGGATTGCGGACCGAGCAAGATCTCCACGCTTTGGACGCCGGCCACATTGTTGGCGTCGAAGGAGTCGGAGGGAACCGGGACCCCATCGATCGAGATGGCGACGCCGGACGAGATACCCACCGTCTGCTCGTTGGACACACTGGAGATGCCGCGCACGCCGGTCGGCACGCGCCCGTTGATGGTGCCATTCAACTGCACCGAGGGCACCAGCTTGTTCAAGTCAGACAGGTCGGCGACATCAGCGTTGGCCAGAGCCTGCGACGACAGGACCTCGACCGCTACAGGGACATCCTGTAGTTTCTCCGGGCGCTTCTGGGCCGTGATCACGATTTCTTCGAGCTCCGCGCCGCCGCTCGCTGCTGCGGTATCGGCCGACTCGGCGGCGGCGACGCCGCCTGCGGCCAGGGCCACCAGGGCGCCCGTGGCAAACAGATAACCATTACGCATTTCACAACCCCCTCTCGCTGTGTGCGGAGCCTACGAGCGGAGGTGTTCGCTTGTACAAGCAATTGTTGCGATCCTCACCATCATCGTTTGCTATGGCTGGGCGCTGAGCGCTGTAATAGGCGCCGCAGATGGGGGGCATTGTCATAATCGATTGTCGGGATACCGCGCCGCGGGCGTCTAATCAGGCTCCCGGGACTCGTGTAGGGGGATGGTGAGATGGCTGGATCGGGCAGAATTCTGGTCGTGGGCGGCGGTATCGCCGGCATGTCATGCGCGATCCAGATGCGCAAGGCAGGCCTGAGCGTGGATCTCGTCGAGATCGATCCGAACTGGCGCATCTACGGGGCGGGGATTACGATCACGGGGCCGACGCTACGCGCCCTGCGAACGCTCGGCGTGTTGGAGCCCGTCATTGCCGCGGGTGCGACCTGGAGCGGTGCGAAGGTTCACGACAAATCCGGCAAGCTCCTCGAGGATGTCACGTTTCCGGCGTTGGCTGAAGGGTTGCCTGCCACCGGTGGCATCATGCGGCCCCTCCTTCACCAGGTGCTGTCGGCCAAGACACTGGAGGTCGGCACCAATGTGCGCCTCGGCGTGACACTGACCGATCTGTTGGAAAAGGAGGCCACTGTCGCAGTCACGTTGAGCGATGGGACGCAGGCGGATTACGCCGTGGTCGTCGGGGCCGACGGCATCTTTTCCAGGATCCGCGAGCGCGTTTTCCCCGGCTCCGCCCGACCGGTTTTCACCGGGCAGGTGGTCTATCGCCTGCTGGCCGAGCGTCCGCCCGGCTTCGACCGCAGTCACTTTTTCATGAGCGATGACGGGAAAATCGGCTTCAATCCCGTCTCGGCCACCCACATGTACATGTTCCTGTTGCATTCTGTTACAGGTAGTCCCTGGATCGAGCCGCGGGAGCAGCCGCAGCGGCTCTATGAAGCCATGGAGGGTTACGGGGGGTTCGTGCCGCAGATCCGCGCGACGGTGCGTACCAACAATGCACACAGCGTCAACTATCGGCCGCTGGAGGTGCTGTTACATCCGGCGCCCTGGCACCGTGGCCACGTTGTCCTGATCGGCGACGCGGCCCATGCCACGACACCACACCTGGCTTCGGGTGCCGGCATGGCGATCGAGGATGGGATCGTGCTCGCCGAGGAGCTCGGGACGCAGCCTACCCTGGAGCAGGCATTGCAAAACTTCATGACACGCCGCTTCGAGCGTTGTCGGTTGGTCGTCGAGAGCTCGGTGCGGCTCGGTCAGATCGAGATGAGCCGCGGGTCGCCTGCGGAGCACACGCGGGTTATGTCGGAGGCGTTGGGGGCGTTGCGCGAGGCTATTTGATCGATTCCGTACGGCGGTGGCTGACATCGAGTCCGAGCAGTCGAAGCGCATTCCCGCCGAGAATCGCGGTCTTCTCGTCTTCGCTCAAGCCCTGTACGGCATCCAGCACTTCGTGAACCGCGTACGCGCCCATGTCGAACGGATAGTCGGTGCCCACGACCACCTGGCTGGCACCCACCTGGCTGATCAAGTGCCGAAGTATCTCGGGTGTGTAAACGAGAGTGTCGAAATACAGCTGCCGCAGATACTCGCTGGGCGCCCTGCGCATACTATGCGCATCGGGACGCGTGTTGTAGGCATGATCCGAGCGCCCGATGTACGAGGGCAGGTAGCCTCCACCGTGCGCAGCCAGGATCTTCAGCCCGGGATGGCGGTCCAGCACCCCCCCGAAGATCAGATGCGAAAGCGCAATCGTGGTCTCGATCGGTTGCCCGATCACATTCTGCAAGTAGAACCGGCTGACACGCTCGCCTAAAGACGTCCCGAAAGGATGGATGAAGACCAGGCACCCGAGCTCCTCGGCACGCGCCCAGAAAGGGGCAAACCGCGGGTCGTCCAGCTCCAGGCCATTCACCGCTGTCGAGATCTCCACGCCGCGCATACCGAGCTCGCCGATGCAATGATCCAGCTGTTCGATGGACAGCTCCGGATGTTGGAGCGCAACGTTGCCGAGGGCCAGAAGTCGATCGGAATGTTTCGCGCAGCTCTCGGCGATCTTGTCGTTCGTAGTCCGCACGATCTCGCGCGCCAGGTCGAGATCGGCCCAGTAGTAGTGTTGGACCGATGTGGGACTGATGACCTGGATATCCACGCCCATCGCGTCCATGTCGCGCAATCGCAGCTCCAGATTCGTGAGCTTCGGAAACGCAGCGGGCAGCATGGTCGCTCTGTTGTACTCGGCAGAGGCGGCTCCCATCACGCGCCGCTGCATCGCGGGCTCTGCTTCCTTCTCCGGACGATCCTTGACGAGCTGCTCCACTTCCGTAACGAACGCATGACAGTGCAGATCCACAGTCAGACAGCGATTCCCGCGCCGAACGGTGCGATCTGTCCGTCCGGGGTGCTCCGCGGAGAGCTCGGGAGACTGCGGACGCTGACATGTATGCAGATACACAGCCACCTCAGTCTATTGCGCAGTGTAACCGCCGTCGACGACCAGGCTGGTGCCGGTCACGAGGCTCGCACCCGGGGATGCCAGGAAGACGACCGCCGCGACAACCTCCTCGATCTTCCCGACACGCGCCAGCGGAATGCGGCGAAGGACATCCTGCTTGAACGTCTCGTTCTCGAAGTAAGGCCGGGTCATCGGGGTTTCAATGTACGTGGGTGCCACTGAGTTCACGCGAATTCCAAGAGGAGCCAGCTCCACCGCCATGGCTTTCGTGAGCCCTTCGATGGCATGTTTGGTCATGCAGTATACCGTGCGATTGGCTGCACCGACATGACCCATCTGAGAGGACATGTTGATAATCACGCCGCAGTGCCTGCGAGCCATGATTCGTGCCGCCGCCTGCGCAGTGACGAACATCGAGCGCACGTTCAGCGCCAGGAGCTCATCGAGGGTAGCCGGGTCCACTTCGAGGAACGGCTGCGGCCGATTCGTGCCTGCGTTGTTGATCAGGACATCACAACGTGCGAGCGTTGAGAAGACACCCTGTATTTCGGAAGTACGCGTAACGTCGCATGCGACTGCGCGCGCGTGTCCCCCCTGATCCCGGATCTCGGCGGCCAGCTCCTCCAGCTCAACCGATTTTCGGGCGATGAGCACGACCTCGGCGGCCTGAATGCCGAAAGCCAGTGCGCAACCTCGGCCCAGACCGCGGCTCGCGCCGGTCACAACCACAACTGGCCCGTCGCACGAGCTCACGGCAAATGCGCCTGCACGATCTTCTGGTCAATAGCGCCGAAAATGGAGCGACCGCTCGGGTGGAGCATGTCGATGCGAACGGTGTCGCCGAACTTCATGTAAGGCGTAGCTGCCTTTCCCTGGTCCACTGTCTCAATGCCGCGGCGTTCGGCGATACAAGCAGAACCGACCGTACGGTACTCGTAATTCGAGATAGTGCCGGAACCTATGATCGTGCCGGCATGGAGATTACGGGTGCGCGCGGCGTGGGCCACGAGCTCATGGAAGCCAAAGCCCATTTGCGAGGCCTGGGGGTTGCCAAACCAGCGTCCGTTCCATTCCACATGAACCGGCAGATGCACCCTACCCTCATGCCAGGCCTCGCCGAGCTCCTCTGGAGTCACGAACACCGGCGCGAAGCTCGTGGAGGGTTTGGATTGCAAGAATCCGAAGCCGGTTTTGATGTCCCGCCCGGCAAGAACCCGCAGGCTGGCGTCATTGAGCAACGCCAGGAGCTTCACGTGCGCGAGGGCTTGCGCGGCCGTGGTCCCCATGGGGACGTAGTCGACGACGACCGCCACCTCCGCCTCGAAATCGATGCCGTCGGCCTCGCTCGGCATGGGCATGTCAGCACACGCCCCCAGAAAATCGTCCGAAGCGCCCTGATACATGAGCGGAGTCTCTCGCTTGCCTTCGATGGGCGCCATGCCGAAGACCTTGTCCATGAGATCGCCGTGGCTGTGGAAAGCCGAAGCGTCCAGCCATTGCGGCGCGCGCGGCAGCGGAGCCAGTAGCCGGGTCGGATCGAGATCGAAGGCAGCCGCGAGCCTGCCCGAGTTGAGCTCCGCGTATTGTCTCTGCAGCCCGGGCGCGCTATCGGCCCATGTTTCGAGCGCGCCCACCATAGTAGCGACCCCACCAGCGACCACACCGTGCGTGAGATCCTCGGAGACCACGATCAACTGGCCGTCGCGCGAGTCGGCTTTCAAAGTGGCGAGTTTCATGGCGCTGACGATACTTCACCCCGGGCGGTCGGCAGGAATTGATTGTTCTGATCGACCCCATCTGCAGGATCGATGCGTCGTGCCCGGGGACTGGAGTACAGTCTCGCGAGTTTGGGAGGGGGTGTTCGGGTGTCTGCGAATCCACTGAGTGAGCCACGCGCGCCTGGCGTTCTGCAGGGAATCATCCTGCTGCTTCCCATTACCCTGGCCGTGATGGGGATCGCCGTTCTCGTTCCGATCGTGCCGCAACTCATGACGCACTTCGCGAACGTGCCGAACTATCAATATCTCGTCCAGGGCGGTATGCTGACCATGCCTGCCCTGTGCACCGCATTGTGCTCTCCGTTCGCAGGCTGGCTGTCCGATCGCGTCG
>JAQGOE010000231.1 GCA_028293725.1 Gammaproteobacteria bacterium
GCCTCCTCCGCGACCGCCTTGGTTTCAAAGGCGAGCTCCGCGCCGTCGGCGCCGCCGTCAAACAAGACAAGATCTTCTTGCTAGCCCGCTGCGGCTTCGAATCGTTCGAGCTGCCGCCGGAAGAGAAGGCCGACGAGGCCCTCGCGGCATTACGACGTTACGACGTCGTCTATCAGCCAGCTGTCCCTATCGAGGGCATTAAGAGGCAGCGCTTCTTCGCGTAGGTCCTCGCCCAGGGGGTGAGTACGACATACCCCTTCCCAGGCCGTGTCAGGGCACTGACAAATCCAGGCCGATTGTCCGAAATCGGACAAACTCCCGAATGTTGTCAGGGACCTGACACCGGTCGGCAGGGGTACTATCGCGTAGGCCTCCCAGCGGATGCCGCAAGCCTTTCGAAGCTGGGCCCCTACCGCTCCGGCAGCTTGATGTCGACGAACAACTGTTCGACTTCTTCCGCGTTCGCGGCGCGGTGAGCACGGTCTACCAAACGACGGTCCAGGTGCGGCGCCAACAACTGCGCGAAGTCGTACATGTATTTGCGCAAGAGCGTGCCCCGCCGGAAGCCTATCCACGTCGTGTGCGCGGCGAACAAGTGACGTGCCTCCACCGCGACTAGATCGGGGTCGTTCTCGTCAATGGCCATGTGCGCCACTATGCCCACGCCCAGGCCGAGCCGAACATAGGTCTGGATCACGTCAGCGTCCCGAGCGGTAATGGCTATGTTGGGCGTCAGACCGGCTTTGGCGAAGGCTTCGTGCAGGGAACTGGGCCCCGTGAAGCTGAACGTATAAGTAATCAGCGGATACGCCGCGAGCGTGCGGAAAGACAGCTTGCCCCCGCTGGCCAGCGGATGAGATTTGGGCACGATGACAGTGCGGTGCCAGACGTAGCACGGCAGCAGAGTCAGGTCGCCGTACAAGGCGTCAGAACCCGTGGCGATGGCGCAATCAATTCGATCGTGAGCCACCATCTCGGCGATCTGCTCCGAGGTGCCCTGGTGTAGGTTCAGACGCACGTTCGGATAGCGGTCACGAAACTGGCGAATAACGTCGGGTAGTACGTAGCGTGCCTGCGTATGCGTAGTGCCGATGGAGAGGCTTCCCCTGCCCTCGTCCCGAAGCTCGGTCGACAGGTCGCGGATACTTTGGGCTTCCTGCAGGATCCGGAGCGCGCGATCGATGACCTGCTGACCCGCCGGCGTGATACGCGTCAGATTGCGGCCTTCGCGCACGAAGATCTGAAAGCCCAGCTCATCCTCGAGCAGCTTGATCTGCTTGCTGACTCCAGGCTGCGACGTATGCAGCTTCTGGGCGGCCGCCGTGATGTTGAGACCGCTCTGGGCCACCGCGGCGAGGTAACGCAACTGGTGCAACTTCATTTTCTTGTGAGCCTTCGCACCGGTTGTGGGCACCGGCGTTAAACCGCGAGCGTAACGCAACCTTACGCGCCACGGCGAGCCACGTAGTACCCGGGCTGGAGGCGGCGATTACTCACACCCCGCTTACGAGCGTGGCCGTACGCTCCCCAAATGTGACGGGCGTGTCACCGGTCTATAACCGGCGCGCAGTCCCTCAGAAGTAACCATTCGTTCTGTAATAAGGGTATGTCCCCCTATAGTCTGGTCCATGGGAGAACTGCTAAACCTCGAGCTCGAACAGAAGGCCGTCACCGTACGTGAGCGCCTCGCCGCGGCCGTCCAGGAATACGGACGGGTGGTCTATTCGAGCAGCCTCGGTGCCGAGTCGGTCGTCCTCACGGACATCGTCTGGACCCACCTGCCGGCAATAGACATATTCACCATCGACACGGGTCGCCTCCCCGAGGAGACCTATGAGCTGATGAGCAAGGTGCAGGCGCGCTACAAGCGCAATCTGCGCGTGGTGTATCCGGACGCGAAAGCGCTGGAAAACCTCGTGTCCGCACAAGGCATCAACGGCTTCTACAACAGCCTCGAAGCCCGCACGTCGTGCTGCCATACCCGCAAGGTGGAGCCCTTCAAGCGGGCTATCGCCGGCTATGGAGCGTGGGTAACCGGCCTGCGGCATGAGCAGTCGGCCACCCGTGCCCTGGCGCAGCCTGTCGAATGGGACGCCAAGAACGGCCTCCACAAGGTGAGCCCGATCCTCGATTGGACGGAAGAACAGATCTGGCAGTACATCCGCGCCCGCAAGCTGCCGTACAATTCGCTGCACGATCGTCAGTATCCCAGCATAGGCTGCTCACCGTGCACACGCGCGATTCAGCCCGGCGAAAGCCGCCGCGCGGGACGCTGGTGGTGGGAACAACCAGAATCCCGTGAATGCGGCCTGCACCCTAGGGTTCGTCATGCAGCCGCGCAGGCCTAGGAGCGTGGCTCCAGAGTTTCGGATGGGCGTGGATGGATTATTTGCCGCTGTTTATGCAACTGCGTTCGCAGCCCGTGGTGGTTGTGGGCGGCGGACACATTGCCAATCGCAAGGTGGATCTGCTGCGCAGGAGCGGGGCGCAGATCACCGTCGTTTCGCCGGAGCTGCGCGAAGAGCTGCATAAGCTCGCCTCGAAAGGTGAGCTTCACTACGTCGCTGAGAGATTCTCTGAAGCGCACATCGAGGGCGCCACTCTCGTCATCGCCGCGACGAACGATCACGACGTCAACGTAGCCGTCTCCAAGGCGGCGCAAGCACGCAAAATTCCCGTCAACGTTGTCGACAACCCTACCCTGTCGACATTCATCTTTCCCGCCATAGTCGACCGCTCGCCCATCATTGTCGCGGTCAGTTCTGGAGGCGAATCGCCCGTTCTTGCGCGACGTGTTCGCGAGCAGATCGAGGCCCTCCTCCCCGAGAAGCTGGGCGCTCTCGCGCGTTTCATGGGTGCGAGGCGTAAGGCCGTGCAACAGGCTTTGGGGGCCCTAGCACGCCGTCCGTTCTGGGAGCGCATCGTGAGTGGCGTCGTGGGCACGCGAGTCCTGGCGGGCGACGAGGCCTCCGCAGAAAAGGCTTTTGAGAGTGAGCTGCGTACATCGCATCTGACCACGTCGCCCACGACGGGTGGCAGTGGACTCGGCGAGGTCTACCTCATCGGTGCAGGCCCGGGAGATCCCGACCTGCTAACGCTGCGGGCTCTACAGCTCCTACAGCAAGCGGACGTCGTCCTATACGACCGCCTCGTACCCGACGCGGTGCTCGACCGATCGCGTCGCGACGCCGAGCGCATTTTTGTGGGCAAAGAAGCGGGCGACCATACCGTTCAGGACCGCATTCACGAGTTGTTAGTGCACTACGCCCGCAAGGGCCTTCGCGTGGCGCGCCTGAAAGGCGGCGACCCGTTCGTCTTCGGACGGGGCGGTGAGGAAATTGAAGTCCTCGCTCGACACAACATTCCCTATATCAGTGTCCCGGGCATCACCGCGGCACTCGGCGCCGCATCCTCCGCGGGAATTCCGCTTACGCATCGCCGGCTCGCGCAAAGCGTCACGTTCGTGGCGGGTCACGTGCTCGAGGACGACGCACTTGACTGGCGCTCACTCGCGAGCCCGCGACAGACCATTGTCTTCTACATGGGAGTCTCGCATCTCGACCAGATCGTGGCGAAGCTCCGCGCCGCCGGGGCGAAGGCCGAACACCCGGCCGCGATCGTCGAGCGAGCAACGCTTCCGGAGCAGCGGACGCTGCGCGGCACGCTCGAGACGATAGCGGAGATCGCGCGTAAAGCGAGCGTTACCGCCCCTGCGCTGTTGATTGTCGGAGACGTCACGACGTTCATGGCAACCGACGCCCGGCTCACCAATCAACAGCACGGATCAATTTCACACGGGACCCTAGTATGAGTATCTCTGACGGATTTGCCGGCTCGGTCGGCAATACGCCTCTGATCAGGCTTCGTGCCGTGAGTGAGGAGACGGGCTGTGAGATCCTCGGCAAAGCCGAGTTCATGAATCCAGGTGGGTCGGTGAAAGACCGCGCTGCGCGCGCGATCATTACGACCGCCGAGCGACGCGGGCAGCTGCCGCCGCGTGGCACCGTCGTCGAAGGCACCGCCGGCAACACAGGCATCGGGCTCGCCCATGTCTGTAACGAGCGCGGCTACCGCTGCATCATCGTCATGCCTGACAACCAGGCGCCGGAGAAATACCGGCTGTTGGAAATGCTGGGCGCCGAGGTGCACAAGGTGCCCACCGTCCCCTACAGCAACCCGAATCAATACCAGAAGGTCGCGCAGCGCCTGGCTGCCTCGCTCCCCAACGCCATCTGGTCGAATCAGTTCGACAACACCGCGAACCGGGAAGCGCACCTGCAGACCACGGGCCCGGAGATCTGGACCCAGACCAACGGTCGCATTGACGCCTTTGTGGCGGCAAGCGGCACGGGGGGAACCTTCGCGGGCGTGTCGGAATATCTCAAGTCCCGCCGGAAGTCGATCCGCTGCGTATTGGCCGATCCTCCAGGCAGCAGCCTGTACGAGTACGTTCGTAACGGAACTCTCAAGTCAACAGGAAGTGGCTCGATCACCGAAGGCATCGGCATCGGGCGCGTGACGGCGAATCTGAAGGACGCGCCGATCGACGATGCTCTGCACGTCGAAGATGCGGACACGGTGCGCTTCGTCTATCGGTTGTTGCGCGAGGAAGGTTTGTTTCTGGGCAGCACGAGCGGCATCAACGTCGCCGCGGCCGTGCGCGTCGCGCTGGAACTGGGACGAGGACACACCATCGTCACCATTCTGTGTGACGGCGGAGCGAAGTATCAGTCGCGGCTGTTTAACCGCGAATGGCTTGAAGGGAAAGGTCTGGCGGCCCACGCTGGCCCGCTGCCGGCGCGGCCGCCCGTATCGCTGGATAAGATTTTCGTCGAGCAGCCCTGAGGGATTGATCGCCCGCTGAGGCCCGTGACCCCCGAAAGGTCTGCGGGCCTGCAAGGTTGACCCGGGTGTGGGCCCGCGAGGTCGACCCGGACGCTGCGCGAGCGATTTCGCGCAGCGCCTGCTATCGGTCCGGGCCCTCCTTTCAACTTGTCGTCACCTGAGCGCGCATCCTTGCGCGCCAGGGCCGCCGGTCAGGCGGCTGTCTTCTCCGTTTGACCGTTCGTGCTGGCCTTCGCGGCGGACGGCCTGCCCGCCACTTTATCGATCGAGCCGGCGGGCTCGCCGAGCGCCACTTCCAGCGCCTCCTGCACCCGCTCGACCCACACGAACTCCAGCATTGCCCGGGTGCTCTGCGGAATATCATCCAGGTCACGCCGGTTACGCGCCGGCAGAATGACCTTCTTGATACCCGCCCGAGCCGCGGCGATCGTCTTCTCCTTCACGCCGCCGATGGGCAACACCAGTCCTCTCAGACTGATCTCACCGGTCATCGCTACGTCCGCACGCACCGCCTTACCCTTCAGAAGTGAGGCAAGCGATGTAAACATCGCGACGCCAGCACTCGGGCCGTCCTTCGGGATTGCTCCCGCAGGGACGTGCACGTGGATGTCACTATTCTCGAACAACTTCGGATCGATCCCGAGCTCCGTCGCCTGCGCCTTCACCAAGCTCAGCGCCGCCTGCGCGCTCTCCTTCATCACATCGCCCAACTGGCCCGTGAGAATGAGCTTGCCGCTTCCCGGCATCCGCGCCGACTCGACGAACAGGATGTCACCACCCACCGGCGTCCACGCCAGACCGGTCGCAACACCAGGCACGGAAGTCCGCTGCGCCACTTCGTTCTCGAACCGGGTTCCGCCCAACACCGTGGTCACGTCATCGGCATCGAAACGCACGGTCTTGTCCTTACCCTCGGCAATCCTGACGGCGGCCTGCCGCAGCAGTGAACCTATCTCGCGCTCGAGATTACGCACACCCGACTCACGTGTGTACTCGCCGATGAGCCTGGCTAACGCCTCATCGGTCACGGTCACCTGCTCGGCCGTCAGACCATTCGCCTTGAGCTGACGCTGCACGAGATAGCGCTTCGCAATCTGCAGCTTCTCATCCTGCGTGTAACCCGTGAGCTGAATAATTTCCATGCGATCCCGCAACGGCCCGGGAATCGTCTCCAGCACGTTCGCCGTCGCGACAAACAACACCTTGCTCAGATCGAACGGCTGCCCGATGTAGTTGTCGCGGAACGTGGAATTCTGCTCCGGATCCAACACTTCGAGCAGTGCCGACGACGGGTCGCCCTGGTGGCTGGCGTTGAGCTTGTCGATCTCATCGAGCATGAACACCGGATTGCGTGTACCGGCCTTGCGCAGGCTCTGGATGACATTGCCGGGAAGCGCGCCGATGTAGGTGCGTCGATGCCCGCGGATCTCCGCCTCATCGTGCACACCACCCAAACTCGCCCGCACGAACTTCAAACCAAGCGCGCGCGCAATGCTCTGCCCCAGGGAGGTCTTGCCCACGCCCGGAGGTCCCACAAAGCACAGAATCGGGCTGCGGCCTTCCGGATTCAGCTTGCGAACCGCAAGGAACTCCAGAATGCGACGCTTCACCTTGTCGAGGCCGTAGTGATCCTCGTCGAGGACCTTGCGCGCTTTCTCGATGTCGATGTTCTCAGCGTCGGTCTTGCTCCAGGGCAGCGCGACCAGCCAATCGAGATAATTCCGCGTCATGCCGTACTCGGGGCTCGCCTCGTTCATCCGCTGAAGCCGCTTCAGCTCCTTGCGCGCATGCTCGTTCACTTCCGCCGGCATAGCCGCGGCGGTAATAGCCTTCTCGAGCTCGTCCGCATCGCTCTTGGAGTCGTCGGTCTCACCCAGCTCCTTCTGCAACTGGTGTATCTGCTCGCGCAGCACCGCTTCACGCTGACGCTCACCCAGAGCTTCCTGCGTCTGCTTGCTGATATCGCGAGTGATCTTGAGCACCTCAACCCGGTGCGCCAACAGCTTCAACACCTTGTCGAGCCGATCCTTCAGATCGACGGTCTCGAGGACTTCCTGCTTCTCACTGGGCTTCACATCCATGAAGCTCACGATGAGATCCGCGAGTTGTCCCGCCGAGTCAACGGACTGCACTGTGCGCGCCAGATCGGCAGGCACCTGTGGGAGCAACGCCAGGGCCTCCATGGCACGCTGTTTGAGAGCATCGAGGCGAGCCTCGATCTCCGAGCTTCCGGTATCGGTGTCCGTGAGCGACTCGATGCGCGCGGCCAGGAAGGGCGTCTCACGCACAATTTGCAGCATGCGGAAGCGGCTCTCGCCCTGGGCCACCAGGTGATGACTGCCATCCGGGCTCGTCACGTAACGGACCACCGTCGCGAGTACACCGTACTCATAGAGATCGGTCGCGGAGGGCTTCTCCACGCTCGGATCCCGTTGCAACAGCAGGCCGATCTTGCGACCCGTACGGACTGCTTCCTGGGCGGCAGCGATGCTTTCCTCACGGCCGAGCGCAACAGGCAACACGATGCCGGGGAACAGCACCAGGTTGCGTGTGGCAACGATCGGCACGGCATCGGCCGGCAATGGCGGCACCTCGATCCGGGGCGTTACAGGTTTTGTCTCTATTTCGTCCATAGTGTTACTCGCGTGCTCGATTGGCAGCGGCCCAGGTCAGGCGCACTTCCAGCAACCCATTCACGTAGCGCGTTTCAGCAACTTGCATGCGTCCCGGCAGGGCGATGCGTCGCATGAAATGCCCATGAGGAATCTCGAGGCGGCGGATGACCGCATCGCCATTGCGGATCGCTAGCGGGCGCCGCGCGCTGACGGTCAGCGCATTCGGCTCGAGAGTGACCTCGATCTTTTCCGCCGCGACCCCGGGCAACGCGAACTGCAGCGACAGTCCGTCACCGGTCTCGTGTACGTCCACGGGCGGCTCCCAAACGGCCGCGTCCACGCCCGGGCCTGTGTAGCGGAGGAACTGCCGCTGCAGCTTCTCCGCGTGGTCCAGGACCTCGCAGGCCTGAATCCACATCCAGCCGTAATGTCGCTGAGTGTTCATTTATTCTCCGGCGTCTTGCGCCTTCTGGCCCCCGCGCAGTCCGCAAGGGGCGTGCCTCCGACATGCGGGCGACTTCAGAGGAGTCAAGTGAAGTCAAGTCCGGGGGGAACCCGCTGGGCGGGGCCTCTGGCGCTGGCCGCCGCTCAGCGCCCGTGCGAAAGTGCGCCCCGCGGTAAATAAGAAGGCCCGGCGCGCCCTTAGCTAACTGACTCTCAGCCCACGCATGAATGACCTCCTCAGCTCCGCCGAGCTCGACGCGCTGCGCCTGAGTCTCGACGTCGCCGCCCGCAGCGTCGGGTTCAGCCTGCCCCTCGCGGTCCTCATCGCTTGGGTCCTGACCCGCGTCCGATTTCCGGGGCGTCCGGTGCTCGATGCGTTCGTTCATCTGCCCCTGGTGCTGCCACCAGTGGCTGTCGGCTACGTATTGCTCATCGTGTTTGGCATTAATGGGGGCATCGGCGGCTGGTTACACGACCGACTCGGCATCCAGCTCGCCTTCACGACCGCGGGTGCTGCGTTCGCCACGGCCGTGATGACGTTTCCCCTCATGGTCCGCGCCATACGCCTGGCTCTGGAGAACGTCGACCTGGGCCTCGAAGCCGCCGCGCGCACCTTGGGTGCCGGACCCTGGGACCGCTTCTTCACCATCACCCTGCCCCTGATGTTTCCCGGCATTCTCGCCGGCGCCGTCACCGCTTTCGCGGCAGGCCTGGGCGAGTTTGGCGCCGTCATCACTTTCGCTTCCAACATCCCGGGCGTCACCCGCACGCTGCCACTCGCTCTCTACACCGCAATCCAATCGCCCAGCGGCGATGCGATCGCTGCCAGACTCGCGGTGATTTCGATAGTTCTCGGCCTCCTCGGACTGCTGGTGGCCGAGTTGCTCGCGCGACGTATGCGCCGCTTTCTGGGCCGTTAGGATGCTGCGAATTTCGGCCTCCAAAAAACGCGATGGCTTCACCCTGCAAGCCGAGTTCGAGGCGCCGACGCCCGGCATCGTTGCGTTGTTCGGGCGCTCCGGCTGCGGCAAAACGACGCTCATTAACATTATCGCGGGGCTGTTGGACGCGGACGAAGCCCGGATTCAACTCGACGACCTGGTCCTTTGTGATACGCGCGCGGGCGCTTCGGTGCCGGTCGAGCTGCGGCGCATCGGATACGTCTTTCAAGACGGAAGACTGTTCCCCCACCTCAATGTTCTGGCAAACCTTCGTTACGGTTTGAAGCGGAGCCTGCGGCGCGCCCGACAACCCGTCGCGTGGGGTCGCCAGACTCAGCCCATTGCTTTCGACGAAGTGATCGCCCTCCTGGGCCTCGCGACATTACTAGACCGCCGTCCTCATCAACTCTCCGGCGGCGAGCGCCAACGCGTCGGACTCGGGCGCGCTCTCCTCTCCCAACCCCAATTGCTGTTGCTGGACGAGCCCCTCGCCTCACTCGACGTGGCCCGACGCGAAGAAGTGCTGCCCTATCTCGAGGCCCTGCGCGACCGTCTCTCAATGCCGATGGTGTACGTGAGTCACCAGTTCGATGAGGTCCTGCAGCTGGCAACGCACATGGTCCTCATGGAGGCCGGCCGCGTTGTGGCGCAAGGGTCATTGAGCGAAGTGAGCTTGCGGCCTGAGTTGCGCGCGATCATTGGACCCGACTCAGTGGGATCCGTACTCGACGGCGTCGTCACAAGAACTGACCCGCCCCGGGCAATGGCCGACCTGAAGGTGGGAAACGGCAATTTGCAAGTGAGCCTGCGCGACGTCACCGTCGGTTCACGTGCACGCGTTCAGCTACTCGCTCGCGACATCATCCTCGCGATCGAGAAACCAAGCGGGCTGAGCGTTCGGAACATCCTCCAGGGAGTCGTCGCAGAAGTCTCGCCGGACGACGACGATGCAGTGCTCGTAAAAGTCGACATCGGCGGCGCAACCGTACTCGCACGGATCACGCATGATGCAGCGGCGGCACTAAGCCTGCACAAAGGCAGCCCGGTCTGGGTGTTAGTCAAAGCGGTCTCGACACGCGGGCATGCCTTTCGTGCGCCCGGCGATCCTGGCCAAAGCGCCTGATCCACATCAACTACGCCACCGAGCCTGACGACGGGAGGTGCGGTCAGGCGTCGGGTATCGCCTTGTCACTCACAATCGTCAGCACGTCGTAGCTGGCAACTGACTCGCCGCTCTGGTTGGTGATCTCGGTATCCCAACGAACCTCACCGTGCCCGGCGGAGGGCCGGAACGACTTCTCCTTACACGTGAGCCGCACCTTGATCCGGTCGCCAGGCTTGACCGGCTTCGTGAACCGCAGGCCGTCGATACCATAGTTGGCCAACACCGGCCCGTAAGCCGGATCGACGAAAAGCCCAGCGGCTGCAGCAACTAAAAAGTATCCGTGAGCCACCCGGCCGCCGAAGAGCGGATTACGCCCGGCCTCGGCTTCATCCATATGAGCGTAGAACTTGTCGCCCGAAAGCTCCGCAAAGCGCTCGATATCGTCAATGGTGACTTCGCGCTCACCGGAGTTAAAGGTGTCGCCGATCACCAGGTCGTTGAAGGGTTTGCGGAAGGGATGGATGCCCGGATCAACCTGCCGTGCGCCCTTGACCCAACGGCCAGTAACCGCCGCGATAACGTCAGGAGTGCCCTGCACGGCCGTGCGTTGCATGTAATGCAACACTCCACGGATACCGCCAAGTTCCTCTCCTCCCCCGGCACGCCCCGGGCCCCCGTGCACAAGATGCGGCAAAGGCGATCCATGCCCAGTGGACTCTTTCGCGCAGTAGCGGTTGACCACCACAACTCGCCCATGGAACGGCGCGAGACCCAACACCAGTCGGGCGGCAACCGCATCATCGGCTGTAAACACCGACCCGGCCAGGCTGCCTCCCCCACGTCGAGCGAGATCGATCGCGCCATCGATGCTTTCATACGGCACAACCGTACAGATCGGCCCAAACGCCTCGACCGAATGAATTGCTTCCGCGCTGCTCGGGTCGCGGCAGTAGAGCAGCGTCGGAGGCACAAAGGCGCCTTTTTCGGCGTCCGCGCCAATGACGTCGAGCTTGCTCGGGTCGCCGTGCATCCGCTCGGTCTCTTGCCGGAGTTTGGCAAGTTGCTCCAATACCTCGCGACGCTGACCCGCAGAGGCAACCGGTCCCATGCGAACATTCTCCAGTCGCGGGTCGCCGACCGGAATCTTGCCGAGGGCCTCACGCAATGCGTCTATGACATCCTGCGCACGCTCGGCGGGAACAATCGCCTTACGGATAGCGGTACATTTTTGACCGGCTTTCGCCGTCATCTCACGAACCACTTCGCGGACGAACAAGTCGAGCTCAGCGGAACCAGGACCGGCGTCCGGCCCGAGGATCGAGGAGTTGAGCGAATCCGTCTCCGCAGTAAAGCGCACGGCATTCGCCATGACGACAGGGTGTTGTTTCAGCTTCTGCGCCGTCGTCGCAGACCCGGTGAAGGACACTATATCCTGGCAGGTCAGATGATCGAACAAATCACCAGTACTGCCACAGATGAGCTGTATCGCGCCGTCCGGCAGGATGCCGGAATCAACGATACGGCGGAACACTTGCGCCGTCAGATAGGAGGTCGAGGTCGCCGGCTTCACAATCGACGGGACACCGGCGAGCAACGCCGGCGCCAGCTTCTCCAACATTCCCCACACCGGGAAATTGAAGGCGTTGATATGAACGGCCGCCCCCTCGAGCGGCAGGCAGATGTGTTGCCCGACGAAGCTGCCGCCTTTTGAGAGCAGCTCGACGGCGCCATCCACGTAAATGCGGCTGTTGGGAAGCTCGCGGGTGCCCTTGCTGGCGTATACGAAAAGAGTGCTGATCCCGCCGTCGACATCGACCCACGAATCGCTCTTGGTGGCCCCCGTGGCATAGGAAAGCTCGTAGAACTCGTCCTTATATTCCATGAGCATTTTCGCGACGGACTTGAGAAGCCCCGCACGCTCATGAAAAGTCAGCTCACGCAGATTCGGTCCGCCGACATTGCGTGCATTCCACAGCATGGCGCGATAATCGACGCCCTCGGCGGAGGAACTGGCAATCACCTCATTCGTCGTCGCATCCCGCAACGTAATGAAGTTGCGCGTACCCGCCTGCCACTTTCCCGAAACAAAACTTTGCAGTTGCATGCCCAAATCCTCAATCAGTGTCCTCAATCGGTGTCCTCAATCGGTGCTCACCACGTGCCCATCGATCCGATAAGAGCGTCCGCGAAACAATGCGATCCGCGCCCCTTTCTGGTTGGTGACCGTGATTTCGTAAATTCCATTGCGTCGCGTGCGCCACAGCTCGGTAGCCACCGCGGTAAGCTCGTCGCCCTCATAGGAAGCCGCGAGAAAGTCAATCGAGGCAGCCGCGGCCACCGTGCTCTCGTTGTACGAGTTGCAAGCGAACGCGAATGCGCTATCCGCCAGAGTAAATACCATTCCGCCGTGACAGATTCGGTGCCCATTCACCATATCGCCGCGAACGACCATCGCGAGCCGTGCGTGACCCGGCCGAACGTCCAGAATGCGGATGCCAAGCGCCTGCGAAGTCATGTCTTTCGCGAACAGTGCCTGCGCCACTTTCTCGGCCAACTCTTGCGCTTGGGGGGTAGACTGCTGCTCCTCTCTCATGAAAACCTCGGCGTGGCCGGCGCCCGCGCGATAAGAACCTAGCGGCCGGTAAATTGCGGCGCCCGCTTCTCGGTAAACGCGGCAACCCCTTCGGCGTAGTCCGTCGTCCGCCCCAGCTCTCGCTGAGCATCCCGCTCGGCATCGAGTTGCTGCTCCAGCGACCGCCCCCAACTCTCGTAGATCGCCTGCTTGGTGCGTGCCAATCCTTGCGTCGGCGCAGCGGCCAACTGGCGTGCCAGCGCATCCACCACGCCGGAAAACTCCGCGTCCTCCACGCAACGCCAGATGAGTCCCCACTGCGCAGCCTGTTCGGCGCTCAACTTATCACCTAAAAACGCGAGCCCCACGGCCCTCGCCGTACCCACGAGCCGCGGCAAGAACCAGGTCCCACCCGAATCCGGCACCAACCCCAGCTTCGAAAACGCCTGTATGAAACTCGCCGAGCGGGTCGCGATAACCAGATCACAGGCCAACGCGATGTTCGCTCCCGCGCCCGCCGCCACTCCGTTCACGGCCCCGATGACCGGCATCGGCAGATTCCGTAAGGTCATGACCAACGGCTTGTAATTCTTTTCGATCGATTCACCGAGATCGACCGCGGTTCCCTCCGGCGAGACGGCGCGATCGCCAAGATCCTGGCCCGCGCAGAAGCCGCGTCCCGCGCCGCTGAGGACGAGAACCCGTGCCGTCGACCCGCCACCCGCGCTGTCGCTAAGGCTGGCGAGCGCTGCTCGAACCTCAGCGTGCATGATAGTGTTGAAACTATTGAGACGATCCGGACGGTTGAGCGTCAGACGCGCGATTCCGTCCGCCACCTCGAAAAGAATAGTCTGATAGCTCATTGTAAGACTCCGCGTCTGGACTTCCGGAGAACACCCGAGACACCGCGCTCGGGCATGTCAGGCTTGGCGGACGCTATTTTTCGTCGTAATCAAGTTCGAGCACGGGCGTCTTGACGCGTGCCTGGCACGCCAACACATACCCCTGCTCAACTTCCCAGTCCTCGAGCGCATAGTTCTGCTCCATCTCAACCTCACCGCGAACGAGCTTCGTCCTGCAGGTGGAGCAGACCCCGGCACGGCAGGAGAACGGCAGCTCCAACCCGGCACGGAGCGCCGCGTCGAGAACGATTTCATCGTTCATACGCACGTTGAACGTCCTGCGCCTCCCGTCCATGAGCACAATGACCACAGCCTGGTCGGTGGCAACAGCTGCATTATCCGGGGCCGAAGTCGCCGTCTCAGAAACGGGGTCTGACCGCTGGGACGCTGACGCAGCCTCGTGGGAGGGTGACCTAGCCTCGTCATGCGTCACTTCAAACTCGAACTCCGCTGTTTCAGGAGTACCGGCCGGTTTATCGGGAGCCGGGCTGGCAACGCCCGCCGGCGCCGCATCAAACTCAACCATGATTGCGCCGGGCGGCGCGTCGATAAATTCAACAGTTATTGCGCCCGACGCACTGGCCGCCACGGATTCCGGAATTCCCCCCACCGCCGTCGTCGAAGCAACAGTGAAATGCTCGCCGTGTATCCTATCGGCCTCGACCCCCAACTCCCGAAGCGTCGCGGCGACCTCGTCGATCATATTCCCCGGCCCACAGACGAAGTACTCGCTCACCTCACCGGGAGCAAACAGTACCCGCGCCAATTGCCGCACCCGGCTCGGATCAATTCTGCCGTTGTAGAGCTCAACTTCCTGCGGCTCCCGGCTCATCACAAAATGCAACGACACGCGGTCCAGGTAACGGTCTTTCAGAGCCAGCAACTCCTCGAGACACATTGCGCGGCTGGTACTGGCGTTGCCGTAAAAGAGAATGACCCGGTTGCCACTATTGGCCGCCAGCAGCGCGCGCAGAACCGACAAGACAGGGGTGATTCCGCAGCCCGACGCGAACGCTACGTAGGTACCGGAAGGTTCAGCGGCCCGCCTGGGAGTAAAGCTTCCGTTCGGCGGCAGAACTTCGAGATGATCGCCAACGTTCAACTGCTCCGCGATATAACGCGACATATGCCCCGAAGAATGCACGCGTACGACGATCCGCAAGGGCCACTCCCCCGGAGCATTCACGAGCGAGTACGTGCGGCGATTCTCCTTGTCGTTGATTTCCGTCCTGACGACGACGTGCTGCCCCGGCAGTCCGCGATACACATCGCGCAATTCCGGCGGAACCTCCAGAGATATCCCAACGGCGTCCTCCGCTTCTGGATGGATCTCAGCAACCCGCAACGAATGAAATGTCAGCATTTCGTTAGATACACTTGAAGTAGTCGAATGGCTCTAGACACGAGACACACCGATAGTGCGCCTTGCACGGCGTGGAGCCAAATTCGCTCACCCGTTCGGTGTCGGGGCTGCCACACCGCGGGCAACGAATGACCGGGGCGCCAAACAAGTGGCGCGGAGTCGCTACCGCATGCGCAGGCGGTGCAATTCCAAAGGACTGCAATTTTTGGCGTCCGCTTTCAGTAAGCCAGTCACTCGTCCAGGGCGGTGAGAGCACCTCTTCAATTACGGCGCCCTCGTATCCCGCTGCATCAAGAGCCTCCCGAACCGCACGCCGAATGACATCAGTGGCCGGACACCCTGAATAAGTCGGCGTCAACCCGACGTGCAAACGATCATCCGGGGCCCAACGTGCGTACCGAACAATTCCTAACTCCACGACACTCAGGACCGGGATCTCCGGATCCAAGACGCCTTCAAGCACACGCCACACAGTGCTGTCGCGCTCGTCCTCGTCCGACTGCCGCTCGCGACGCTCACGCACGTCCCAGAGCTCCCGCTTCTGCGTACTTTCCCGAAAACTCACCACTGCGCGCCGGGATAGGTTCGCTGCAGATGTTGCATCTCAGTCAGCATGTGCCCCAGATGCTCCGTGTGCACACCACGCTTTCCATGCCAAGCATAACGCGCGCTCGCTGGCCGCTCCAACGTCGCCTCTCGCAATACTTCATCGATGTGAGCCGACCACTTTTGTTGCAATTCCGTAAGGCGCGGACCGATCCCCGCCGCCGCCATCGCTTCATCCACCTCGTCGGCCGTGAACAACTCATCAGTGAACCGCCACAGCCCATTCAGCGCGTTCTGCGCCCGACGGTGACTCTCGTCAGTTCCATCTCCCAGGCGAATGAGCCACCCGGCACTGAACCGATAGTGATAACGCGACTCTTTCAACGCTTTGGCTGCAATAGCGGCGAGTCGCGTGTCGGTCGAATTCGACAGCGCCTCGTACATCTCCAACTGCCACGCGTCGAGTAAGACCTGCCGCACAATGGTCTGCGCGAAATCGCCATTGGGCTGCTCGGCGAGCGCCAGGTTCATGAACTGCGGAGCGTCTCGAAAGAACGCCAGCCTATCCTCGTCGCGCCCCTTGCCTTCAACCTCACCCGCGTATGTGAGGAGCAAACGCGCCTGACCCACCAGATCCAACGACAAGTTAGCCAGACCTAGATCTTCTTCGAGCGCCGGCGAGTGACCGATCCATTCGCCGAGCCGTTGACCTAGAACGAGACTGGTGTCGCCCAGGCGCAGAAGATAGTTGAGCAGCGCCGTGCTCATAGATTCTTGACCTCGTCTGGAATCGCATAGAACGTGGGATGACGATAAACCTTATCCCGCGCCGGTTCGAACAAGGCGTCCGCCTCGGCCGGATCCGAAGCAGTGATATCGCTCGACCGCACCACCCAGATGCTGACGCCTTCCTGCCTCCGGGTATAAACATCGCGCGCATGCTCGATCGCCATACGCGTATCCGTGGCGTGAACACTGCCGACGTGCTTGTGCTCGAGGCCAGCGCGCGAGCGGATGAATACTTCAAACAAGGGCCAATCGTTACTCATTTTTGATTCCTCGCCTCAATCGAGTGCTCGCCTCAGGCCGCCTGCGCGGCGCGGGCCCGTTGCTTTTCCGCGTGCGCGACCGCCGCCTCGCGTACCCAACTACCATCGTCGTGTGCCTTCCGGCGCGCTTCCAACCGCTCGCGATTGCAAGGACCGTTGCCCTTCAGCACCGCCTGGAACTCGCTCCAATCAATGGTACCGAAACTGTAGTGCTCACTGCCCTCTTCCCGGCGCAACTGCGGATCGGGAATGGCCAGTCCGAGAAACTCCGCCTGCGGAGCCGTGATATCAATGAACTTCTGACGCAACTCATCGTTGGTAAAGCGCTTGATTTTCCAGCGCATCGACTGCGCCGTATGTTTGGAGTCGCCATCACTCGGTCCAAACATCATGATGGACGGCCACCACCAGCGATTGAGCGCATCCTGTGCCATCTGGCGCTGCTCGGGGGTGCCGCGCGCCAGAGATAACATGATTTCGAACCCCTGGCGCTGGTGAAAGCTCTCTTCCTTGCAGATACGCACCATCGCACGCGCATAAGGACCGTAGGAGCAGCGGCAAATCGGAATCTGATTCATGATCGCCGCGCCGTCGACCAGCCAGCCGATCGCACCCACATCCGCCCAGGTCAGGGTCGGGTAATTGAAAATGCTCGAGTACTTCGCGGTGCCCGCGAGCAATTGTTCGATCATCTGTTGGCGCGCGATGCCGAGCGTCTCCGCGGCACTGTACAGGTACATTCCATGTCCGCCCTCATCCTGCACCTTCGCGATCAGCACAGCCTTGCGTCGCAGGGTCGGCGCGCGTGAGATCCAATTTCCCTCCGGCAACATGCCGACGATCTCGGAGTGCGCATGTTGGGAGATCTGCCGGATCAAAGTCTGCCGATACGCATCCGGCATCCAGTCCTTGGGCTCGATCTTCTCGTCCCCATCGACGCGCTCCAGAAACCGGGCCTCCAGCGCGGCCGTATCCGCCGAACCCTCCGGCAGGCATTCCTTTCCCAGTGAATCGAGAGCCTGTGTGTACATGAGCACTCCGTCAGAGCGTGAGTCACGAGCCGAATCAACGTGACACAAGACTAGCACACCGCGATACATTTTTGTGTCACAATTCGAGCCACATCGCCCGACCCGCTCCACCCCACAATGCCCGACCCGGTCGCCTCATTACTCCGCCACTTTCACCGGCAGCGCCCTATTCGCGGCGGTTCGCTGCTGATCACGATTTTTGGCGACTCGATCGCACCAAGAGGTGGCGTAGTGAGCTTAGGCAGTCTGATCAGACTGGCGCACCCGTTCGACCTGACGGAGCGCCTCGTCCGCACCTCCGTAGCCCGCCTCGCAGTCGACGGCTGGCTGGTGGCCCGCCGCGACGGCCGCCGCAGCGAATACCGCATCACCCCGACGGGACGCGACCGCTTCGCCACGGCCACCAGGCGCATCTACGGCGCGATCCCCGGCTCCTGGAGCGGCCAATGGACCCTGCTGGTCCTGCCACCGCCAAACGGCAGCCGAAGGCAGGACATACGCGATGAACTACGGTGGCTCGGCTTCGGGCAGATAAGCCCAGGTGCATTCGCCCACCCCAATTGGAGTGTCGAGGAGGCCCGTGCAGGGCTGAAGGACGTGGAAGGCGCGGCCGAGGGGGTGCTACTTAAGAGCTCGAGCGAGGGTAGCGAAGCAGACCGTCGCCTCGTGGCCGCAGGCTGGGACCTCGGAGACCTGACTCGCCGGTATCAACGGTTCGTTGAGATATTCACGCCCGTGGCCAACGCGATTGGCCCCGACGCCACTACCGACGAAGCCGCCTTCATCATCCGCACTCTGTTGATCCACGAGTACCGCAAGATCCACCTACAGGACCCTCTCCTTCCCCCCGCACTGCTACCCGCGGATTGGGTAGGCGCCGCAGCCTACGACTTGAGCCGACGTCTCTACTCCGCCGTCTTCCACGCAGCAGAGCGCTACCTCTCCAACACCGCAACGACAACCGCCCAGCCATTACCAACCGCCGACAGGTCAGCGTACGCCCGCTTCGGGGGCCTGAATCACCTCAGCGCCTAACCCCCGGAAGCGCATGCATCGCGTTTATGTCAGGTTGCGCTTGTCCACTACTCGCTTCGCCTTCCCCGAGGAGCGCTCCAGTGTGCCCGGAGCAAAGACTATTACGCGCGCGGTAATCCCAACGACATCCTTTATCTCGCGCTGAAGTTCGATCGTGAGCCGATTGCGCGCGCCACTGTCCCCGGCAACACCCTCAGTGCACTCGACCTGCACGTTGAGCGCGTCCAGATGGCCGTCACGCGTGACCTCGAGGAGATAATGCGGTGCCAACCCCTGCTGTTTCAACATCAACTCTTCGATCTGAGTGGGAAACAAGTTGACCCCACGGATGATCAGCATGTCATCCGAGCGTCCGGTGATCTTTGCCATTCGGCGCATCGAGCGCGCTGTTGGGGGTAGCAGGCTGGTCAGGTCGCGAGTGCGGTACCGGATCACCGGCAACGCCTCTTTCGTAAGGGTGGTGAACACGAGCTCGCCGCGGGTCCCTTCGGGAAGCACCTGCCCGGTGTGCGGATGAATGATCTCCGGATAGAAGTGGTCTTCCCAGATGACCGGCCCATCCTTCGTCTCGATACACTCACTCGCGACGCCAGGCCCCATCACTTCCGACAACCCGTAAATATCGACCGCATCGATTCCCATGCGTGTCTGAATCTCGCTGCGCATCGCTTCCGTCCACGGCTCGGCGCCGCAGATCCCCAGTCGCAGCGAGCTCATGGTCGGATCGAGCCCCTGCCGCACAAACTCCTCGGCGATTGCCAGCAGGTACGAAGGCGTCACCATGATGATGTCAGGCTCGAAGTCGCAGATGAGTTGCACCTGTTTCTGAGTCTGCCCACCCGACATCGGGATGACCATGCACCCGAGGTGCTCCGCGCCATAGTGCGCGCCAAGGCCCCCGGTAAAGAGCCCATATCCGTAGGCGATGTGAATGGCATCTCCGGGGCGTCCGCCGGCGGCACGAATGGAGCGGGCGACGAGATGCGCCCAGGTCTGAATGTCGTGTGCCGTGTATCCCACCACGGTTGGCTTCCCGGTGGTGCCGCTCGAGGCGTGGATCCGAACCACCCTCTCGCGGGGAACGGCAAATAAGCCAAATGGATACGCTTCCTTCAGATCCGCCTTGGTCGTGAAGGGGAAATACTGCAGATCCGAGAGGCCCTTAAGATCATCGGGATGAATCCCGGCCAGCTCGCACTTGCGGCGATAGGGGGCCACATTCTTGTAGGTATGGCGCAGCGACCACTTTAAACGCGTCAACTGCAGCGCGTGCAGCTCGTCCGCGCTGGCGCGCTCGATATCTTCGAGTTCCAAGGATCCGGGGCGCTGCTCGGTAGCCATCCCCGGATCATGGCACTACTCAGGCCAGTTGGTAAGACGTGCGACGAATGTCTCCAGAAACCGGTTTGCCTGATGGCCATCCATAACGCGGTGATCGATGGTCAACGTGACATAGCACCGGGGCCGGATCACCACGCGGTCGACGCCACCCTCCTCAACGACAACAGCTCGCTTCTCCAGTTTCCCGATTCCCAGAATCGCCGACTGTGGTTGGTTGATGATGATAGGTGTCGCAACCAGGCTACCACTTACGCCATGGTTTGAAATTGTGAAGGTGCCACCCCGAACATCCGCTGGTACCAGGCGGCCCTCACGAGCACGGGTGACGAGATCATTCAAACCTTGCGCGGTCTGAAAGAGATCGCGCGACTGCACGTCGCGAAGAACCGGAACGACGAGGCCACCCTCTTCCAGCGCCGTTCCCACTCCGACGTGAATGGAGTCGAAAACCTCGAGGGCAGTGTCCGTCCAACGGCTGTTGGCTTCCGGCACCGCGCGAATCGCGTCAACCGTCGCTTGGAGGAAGTACGCCGTCAGCGTCAAGGGTGCGCCGCGACGGGCAAACTCATCGCGATGTGTAACGCGGTGGGCAAGCACCGCGGTCATATCGACTTCGAATACGGTTGTGACATGCGGAGCCGTATGGAGGAGGCTCTGCACCATGTGCTCGGCAACGCGTTTGCGGATAGAGGTGTGGGGGATACGGTGACTGCCGCCAGCCACCGACGCTCCACCGACGCTGGCACCCCTGCCTGACGCAATCGCCGCCAGCACATCCTCCACCGTGATACGACCACCCTGCCCCGTGCCCCGGACAGCCGACGGATCAAGGGAATTCTCAGACAACAAACGACGCACCGCCGGGCTAAGGCGTGTGACTGCCGCACCGTCCTGGCTCGCCGTCTGGCGACCGTCGCCTGACGAAGCGCCCAAGCCAGCAGATTGCGTCCCACGCGACACGACATCGCCCGTTCCAAAACCAACGG
>JAQGOE010000265.1 GCA_028293725.1 Gammaproteobacteria bacterium
CCAAACAGCCGGGTGCCCAGGAACAACGCCAGCGCGAAGGTCGAGCTCAGGAGCACGGCGTCGATCAGCACACCGCTCATGCCCACCTGCCCGATGTCATGCAGCGTGAGCCGCAGGCCGTAAAGAATGACGCCCGCGCGCAGCAAGGTCTGTTTGGAAAAAGTAACTCCCGCGCTGCTGCTTGCGGCAAAGAATGGATATACGGTGTTGCCCAGCAGGATCCCCAGCACGATGGCGACCGTGAGCGCGGTCATTCCGTGGGCTGGCAACCAGCCGGTCGCGCCCAGTCGGATAGCGACCGCTGCCAAGACCGCGCTTAGAGCCAACCCCGGCAGCAGCCTGAGCCTTTCCCGTAGAGAGAGCGACGAAAGCCGCCTCGGGACGGGCTGCGAGAGTTTGCTGAGAGCGAGGGTGGGTTCCATGACGTGCCTCCGTACCAGATGAGAGGCACTGTAGGAGTCGGCCATTAACCTATCCAACGGATTATTACTGTACCATCAACCTATTTTGTAGGTTAATAGCGGCACCTGTCATGAACGCCCTGCGACTCACCCTGCGGCAACTGCAGATTTTCCGCGTCGTAGCCGAAAGCGGCAGCACGGCCGGAGCCGCCGCGGCCATCTCGCTTTCGCAGTCCGCCACGAGTGCTGCCATCAACGAGCTGGAGCGCCTGCTCGAGTTGCAACTGTTCGACCGCATCGGCAAACGCCTGCAACTCAACGACAACGGCCGCATGTTGTTGCCGCAAGCCCTGGCGTTACTCGATGGAGCGGGTTGGATCGAGCGCTGGGCGCACGATCGGGATGCGCACATCGGCACACTGCGGATTGGCGCCAGCACCACTATCGGAAATTATCTGTTGCCTTCGATCCTGGCCGGTTTCCGGGAGAGCCTGCCGGAGGCGGCGCGACAGAACTGGCACGTCCAGGTGGCCATCGCCAACACCGAGGTCATCGCGGCGCGGGTGGCCGCTTTCGAGTTGGACCTGGGATTGATCGAAGGCCCCTGCCACGAGCCCGACCTGACAGTGCAACCCTGGATCGAGGACGAGTTGGTCGTGGTCGCTGCCGCGGGAGATCCCATAGTGCCGCGCGGAAGTAAGCGCATCTCGCTCGACGCCTTGCGCAAGGCGACCTGGCTGCTCCGCGAGGAAGGCTCAGGCACACGCGAAGTGATCAACCAGCTGTTGATCCCTCATCTGCACCACTTGCGCCCCGGCATCGAGTTCGGCAACCCGGAAGCCATCAAACGCGCGGCGGCCAGCGGCCTAGGCATTACCTGCCTGTCACGCTGCGTGGTCGAGGACCTGCTGAAATCTGGAGTACTGGTGGCACCACCCAGCGCGTTACCGAACCTGACACGACGCTTCTACCTCGTGATGCACGAGCGGAAGAAGCGGACACGCGGCCTCGACCTGTTGCTCGGCCACCTGCTCCGACACAAATCTGCATAAGAACCGGTGTAACTAACACCCCAGGGGATCACGGACTTCCCGCAGGCTCGCCGCTGGCAGCCACCGGCTTCTCAAAGCCCTGCTCGAGGTTGGCGAGCTCCACAGGATCGATATCGGACACCGCGACCAGGTTCAGGCCCGCCTGTTTCCAGGAGCGCAACGAGTAGCCCTGCACCCGGGCGGTCCGCGGGAGGCTGGCGGTGTCGCTACCCGGCAGACTCGCCAATACGTTGATGATGTGGCCGTGCTTGCGGTAGACGAGTGCGGCAACCTGCTGGTGCTCGAGATAGTCGAGCCGGCCGCCGACGAGCTCGAACCCCTGCGATGATAGATCCGGCACCGGTGGCGCGAAATTGATCTTGCCCGCGAACCACGGTTTGACGGTGTGATGGCTCGAGGAGACCACGTCATTCAGGTGATCGGCGAGGAGCGAGCGGACATGCGCGGCGACGACCCCATCCGCTTCCTGCGACCGTTGCTGTAGCAACACACTGGCCAACAGCGCACTCGCGGCCAACGCAACCGGCCAACCGGCCAGCACGAACCAGCGTGCGGGCCCGCGTTGCCCGGAGGCGGCACCTACGGGGCGCGGCCGCGTCGAGCCCGGCTCCATCGAGTCCGCCTGCGCCACCTCCAGCCCAGCGGTAATCCGCCTGCGCAGCGACTCAGGAGCCGCATAACCCAGGTCCAGCCGCCGCATGTTGGATGACAGTGCCCGTTTCGCCTCGTAGCGCTGTTTGCACGCCGTGCAGGCCTCCAGATGAGCCTCCACCTCCGCGGCGTTCTTCGGATCCAGCTCGCCATCCAACAGCGCGTCGACCCAGCTACCGACTGTCGAGCAATTCATAACAGAACTCCTGCGCCGGCGCGCTCGAGCCACATCTTTCGCAACAGGTCGCGGGCGCGTGCCAGCCGTGACATCACGGTGCCGATGGGCATACCGGTGAGCTCCGCGATCTCACGATAAGACAGGTCGTTCATCTCGCGCAGGACCAATGCCTCGCGAAATTGCACCGGCAATTCCTCGATCATCTCGCGCACGGCGTCACGCTTCACCGTGCGCTCGAGTATGCGTTGCGGATCGAGATCCATCTCGGTTTGATCGGCCTCCTCCGCCCTGTTTGCATCGTCCGCGGACAGATCCGCATCCAACGACTGCAGGCCCGCCTGCACCATTTTTTCCCGCCACGAATAAAAGCAGTTACGCACGATCTTCAACAGCCAGGCACGAGGCTCGTGACTCCGCAATGAGTCGACGTGCCGAAATGCACGCAAGGAAGCCTCTTGCACTATGTCCTCCGCCGCGGACGCGTCGCGCGATAGATAGCGCGCGAACGTGTACGCGTCGTTCAGTAGGGGTTCGATCAGCTCACGGAATCGCTGCGCACGGTTATCCACATCTGGGCCCATTTATCGTTAGATCGTTCGAAGCGGCGTTTTATTCCGGGGAACGGCAAGATATCTCAAAACGCCCACCGGGCCGAATAGAACGCGGTGAGCGCCAGTCTCCCCTGTAGCTGCAACAACTCGAGCTGCAATGAGGAGACCGACGTGACTAGCAAAGATCTGTTCAATCCGACGCGCCGCGGCGCCCTGAAATGCCTGGCTTTCGGGGGAGCGGGGACCCTTTTTACCCTCTCCGCCGGAATACTCACACCGATCGACCTGGCACTGGCCAAGGCGGGCGACACCGACCGCTCGGCCCAGGCCGGCCTACCGCTGTTCCTGCAGATCAGCGATACCCATATCGGCTTCAACAAAGAGGCCAATCCGGACGTGGTGAGCACCTTGACCCGCACGATCACCATGGTCAATGCCATGCCGAAAAAGCCGGCGCTCGTGATTCACACGGGCGATATCACCCATCTTTCCAAGGCGTCCGAGTTCGATACCGCCGCCCAATTGCTGTCGCAGCTCAACGTGACCGAACTGCACACGACACCCGGCGAGCATGACGTCGCCGATGCTTCCGTAACCGAGTATTTCAGCCGCTACGGCAAGGCATCCCAGGACCGGGGCTACTACAGCTTCGACCACCACGGTGTGCACTTCATAAGCCTCATCAACGTGCTGAATTTCAAGCCCAACGGTCTGGGCAACCTGGGCCAGGAGCAACTCGAGTGGCTCGAAAAAGACCTGCGGGGACGCTCGGCGAGCACGCCCATCGTGGTGTTCGCGCACATGCCGCTCTGGACGGTGTACGCACCGTGGGGATGGGGCACCGGGGATGCGGACCAGGCCATGAGCTACCTGAGCCGGTTCGGCTCGGTCACGGTGTTGAACGGACACATTCATCAAATCGTGCAGAAGGTCGAGGGCAACATTACATTCCACACGGCCCGCTCGACCGCCTACCCCCAGCCAGGCCCCGGCGAGGGACCCGGTCCCGGCCCACTCAAGGTCTCCACCGAGGAGCTCCCGCGGATGCTCGGCGTTAGCAACGTATCACTCAAACACCACCCGGACGCTCTGAGCCTGACGGACACGACTCTCGCGTGAAGCCCATGAAAACCAAATCGATATTCGCCATGCCCCTGCTGTTAGCCGTATCACTCTGCGCGCGCTCCGAGGCGCCTGCGGCTCCCGGCTCCGACACGACGATTTCCATCAGTGAGTTTATGTTTGCCCCGACGGCGATGACCGTCGTGGCCGGCACTACCGTGCGCTGGAAGAACCTCGACCCGGAGCCTCACACCGTGCGCAGCGTCGATACGGGCTTTCGCTCCGATCCCCTGGATCAGAACGACAGTTTCGCTTTCAAGTTCGACAAACCGGGAACGTATCGGTACGTTTGCTCCATCCATCCACAAATGGTGGGAACCATCGTGGTGAAAGCGGCGAACTAGCCTTGCAACTCCGCCACGTAGCGAATCTCCTTCAACGCGTTGCCGCCGACGATCACCTCCTTGGTGCTCTCTTCGTCGGCAACGAAGCCAACACCCGCGTAAAACCGGATGGCGCGGGTATTGTCGGTCAGGACCCAGAGACTGACGCTGCAATACCCCTGCTCCACCAGCCGCTCACGGGCCTGGCGACAAAGTTGGGTTCCCACTCCCTGGGACCAGTGCGAGGGAGCCACGTAAATGGCCCACACTTCGGCGCGATCCGCGGCGGCGTTCTCGTCACGACACGTGCCGTAGGCGACAAATCCGACGATACCGTCATCGTCCCTGGCCACGAGCAACTGGGGTGAGCCGCGCGAGATGGACTCGCGCCACATCGCCTCCCGTTTCTCGGTGGTCAGGGTCGCCAGGTAGGAGGCCGGCAGGACGTTCTCGTAAGCGACTTGCCAGCTGCTTACGTGCACGCGGGCAATTGCGGGGGCATCTTCTGGAATAGCGTGGCTGATGTTCATCACCCCAGTTTATAGAAAGAGCCGGCACAACTGCTATGTTGTGCCGCACCCTTTGCGGCAGTGCGATGGTCAGCGGGACGCGGGCACGAACTCCTCGAGTACCGCTTTACGCATCAGATCGGGCGGTAGCAGTCCCTGGGCCAGAATAAAGTCATGAAACTTCTTCTGGTCGAACCTCTTACCCAGCGCCTTCTCAGTCTCTTTGCGTAGCGAGAGCAGGCGGGTGTAGCCGTAGAAATAGCTGTTCGCCTGCCCCGGCGCGCGATACGTGAAGCGCTCCACTTCCTCCGTAGCGAAAGCGTGGCTGAGCATTACGTCCTTTTCGAGCACGGCGTAAGCCTGCCCCGGTGTGACGGCTCCGCTTTGCAGCTCCGGATCGAGAAAGGCGCGGGCAGCGCGCAATAGCCGTAGTTGCAGGGTCATGAGCTGGCCCTCGAGCGGCTCGTACGGCTGCATCATGTACTCGGAGTAGAGTCCCCACCCTTCCGCGTTGGTCGAGTTGAAGGCGTAATGCGCGCGGGCGAGACTCACACCGTGTTCGACCATCGAGTCGAACTGCAACTCGTGGCCCGGCCTGGCCTCGTGAGCCGTCAGCGTCCAGGAGACGGCGTCAAAGGTAAAGTCGTCGTACTCGTCCGCCAAGCCGCCGGTCGTCGACGGAATATTCAATGGCAACACAAATTCGCCGCGTTGGCCTGTGTTGTGCAGTAACGGCGGGGGCGACATATGAGGCGCGGGCTCTTGCGCGGTCTCAGCGGCAGTCGCCAACCGAATGATGGCCGGCCGCGACGGCAGGCTGATCAGGCTCTTGGCCACAATGATCTGCTCGATCTCATGCAGCCGTTTCTGATAAAACGGCAGGATTGCATCGCCGGTGATCTGTTTCTTCTTCAGTTCCGCGATCACCGCGCGATAGTCGGTCGCGCTGTAACCGTCAGCCTTGGCGATCCGCGTCGCCAGCCGGCCCATCTCCGCCTGGTACTCCTTGAACGCCGTATGCGCCATGGCCGCAATCCTCGCAGGCGGGATGTCGATACCGAACTGCTCGAAGGCGAGCGCATATTCCTGCGGCGGAAGGCGGAAGTCCGTGCGCGCCTTGGGCAGAATAGTGTCCCGCACCCAGGCGTCGTAGCCGCTCAGCTGATCCTTCAATTTCGCATAGGCGGGCTCCCAGCCGGTCAGCTTGTATTTCCTGAACAGTGCGGCGACCCCGTCGACGTAGTTGGAATTCCGGCCCAACTCCGTATCCAACTCGCCCTTGGAGGGATAGATGACGCCGGGTTTGGCGATCTGCTCCGCTTCCCGTTGCCGCAACAACTCCGTGAACGGCGTGTAGCCCGGTTCCACGCCGGCGTACTTGCGCAGACGCACCAGGGCGGCCTGCCGCCGCTCGGGGGTCAGCTGGTCGTCCAGCAGGCCGCGCAATCCCTGAAAAACCTCCTCGCTGGCGTTATAGAACGGCACCTCGTGTTGCAGGCGGAAGTCCTGCCGGCGAAACCGCAGGTCGAAGGCCTTGTGAAGAATGTCGAGATCCTCCCAGACTTTCTTGTCGGCTTCCTTGGCCCGCGCGGCGTCGATTTTAACGAGCACCGCTTCGAGCTCGTGACGCTCGGCTAACTCATCCGCGAGCGTTGGATTGGAGATCCGCTCGTCGAACTTCGCCACGCCTTCGCGTGAGCCCTGCTCGGGTGAGTGCTGGAGCTGCACATCGAGCAGCAGGTTCGTGTACGAATTGCTCCGCGCGATCCACGCCTCTTCGGCACGATCCGGGGCTGCGGCGGTCTGGGCTGCCGCCCCGCTGCAAATGGCAATGGCGAATATCGCGATGGTCACACGCTGCATAGGAATTTTGTCCTGGGGCAATGATTGCGAGGCACCTGCATTATACGGCGCGTCACGGGAACCCCCTTCCCGTCGAGTCTTCCGAGCACGTCACACTTGGGCCGGGACATAGGTCTTATTATGTCGAGGTGACCATGGAATCCCGATTGGATCTGACTACTTTTCCCGATTCGCCCTATGCGGCAGAGCTGCAGCGGGACTCCTCGAGATTCGGCTTCGTCCAGCCACAGTTGGAAGCGGAGTACTTGCAATCGCGGCTGCTGAGCAGCCGGACACTCATCCGCGTGGCGTGCGTGTTCGCAGCGGCGCTGGCCACAGCACGCGGGGCTGAGCAACTCTATGCGAATGCCTGGAACCTCAGGCTGCTGATCGAATTCGTGCTGGTGATCGCGAGTTCGATCGTCCTGGCGTGGATCGCGTGGAGTCCCGCCTTCGAGCGCCTCTATCCGCAATGGGCGCAGATCCTGGTGCCGCTGAGGAACTCGATCATCGCCATCCAGGTCGCCGCGGCGGCCGCGCGCGGTGAGTCGGAGCTATTGATGGCGCTCCCGATCACGCTCATCGGCGCCCTCTTCTTCCTGGGATTATCCTGTAGGGCCGCGCTCGTGTGTTGTGGAGTGACGGTGGCGACGTACGCTGTCGCGGCGACCTGGCTGCACCTGCCGCAAATAGTCGCCCTCCATTCATACGTGCTCCTGGCCGGTGGCGTCGCGGCCTGCGTCATCGCCCTCCTGCATCTTGAAAAGATTTCGCGGCAGTCGTTTCTCGAGGGACGGCTCATTGCCGAGCTGGCCCAGCGTGACCCCCTGACAGGAACCAAAAATCGCCGCGTTTTCGACGAGCACCTGGAGCTGCTGTGGCAACACGCGATCGTCAATGAGCGCGCATTGGCGCTCCTGTTGATCGACATCGATCACTTCAAAGCCTACAACGACTTTTACGGACACCAGGCCGGCGACCTGGCCCTGCGCCAGGTCGCCCAGACGATTCAGAAATTAGTTCGCCGGCCCCTGGACATCCTGACACGCTACGGCGGCGAGGAGTTCGCGGTCATCCTTTACGACGTCGACGAACAGCAAGCCAGGGAGGTCGCGGACCGGGTCCGCACCGTCGTGGGAGAGCTGAACATCGAGCACCGAGCCTCGGGGCCCTTTTCGCGAGTAACCATCAGCGTCGGTGTCGCCGCGCTCCGGCCTACCGCGGACCGCAGTCCCGGAGGTGCACTCCAGCTGGCGGACCAGGCGCTCTATGAGGCCAAACGACAGGGCCGCAACCGCGTGGAGTTCATGGACGGGCAGCAGCATGACCTGCTGGAGACCGGTGTGTTTGCCATCAGCGCGCCGATCACTCATAAGCCAAGCACCATCCAGGGCCGCGCAACCAGCAGCGCTCGTCCGGCACAGGCTCGCCGCGGATCAGGCGGGTAACCTTATTCCAACCTCCCTTGTCGAGAGCGGCCTCCAACGCCGCTTCGGCCTCGGGGTCGCGCGCGCCCTCCGCAGGAATGATGCCTACCGGTAGCAGCCCGCGAGCCGCGAAATCCGCATCGCGCCGTTGCAGGCGAAAATACACTCCGGAGCGCACCGCTTTGGCCGCATTGAAGCCCGGCTGGACAGCGCGAGAGCTATAGTCGGTCGTCAACGGAATAATCAGGCGCCCACCCGGTGACAGGCCGTCGAGCCACGTTGCGGCCGGGTGTGTAACACCGGCGTTCACGTAGATAACATCCGCCGTGTCGAAGGACATCGTCGCGCCATTCTCCTCATACACGCTGACGTTCGAGCGGCTGGCAAGGTTGCCTCGGGCTCGAGCGGCGAGAGCGGGATCAAACTCTACGGCCGTCACCCGCCCGGTCGCACCGGCCAGAGAAGACATGATTGCCGTGTAGTATCCGGTACCCGCCCCCACGTGTACCACGTGGTCCCCGTCCTGAATCGCGGCGGCGGCGAGCAGAGCGGCGTGCAGCGAGGGCTGACCATTGTTGACTTTGCGCTCCGGCACGAGCCCGAAGAGTTGGTCCACGTATAGGAGGACCGGGTCGGCGTCGGGCGTCACGCAATACCCGCCGGGAAACCTCAGCATCTGCCAGGGGCCCGGCCCCAGAAAATCCTCGCGACGAACCTCGGCGTAGGCCGCCTGGATACGGGGATCGACAATCCCCGCTGCGACCATGATCTGCTTTGCATAAGCGTGACGGATAACCGCCAGCTCGGTCTGCTTGTCCATGGGATAGAGCACCTCGTAGAGAGCGTCATCCATATATGCGCCAGTCGCGCCCCTGCGCGGACAGCTCATAAATATTTTACCTGGCCTGTCCGCGGCTGCCGTCCGGATGCGCATACACTCGTCATGACGAGTCGTGAGCACTTTATGCACCTGGCACATGCGTTCGACGCTCTAGTTATTCAGGCCACCCCAGCGGCCCAGGCGCTGGATCGCAAGCTCGTGACCCAAAGCGACCTGCTGCGACTGAAGGTGCTTGCCCGATTGCACGCCAGGGGGCTGCCAGCAGAGATTGCCTGGACGGATCTGCTCCAGGAGGCCTTCGCGCGTGTCCTCGACGGCTCCCGGCGACAGCCGCCCGGGCTTGCGATCGTGCCGTTCCTGGCCGGCGTCATGCGCAGCATTAAAGCCGAGCATTGGAGGCGCGCGCGTAGAGAGGCCAGGCAACGACCCAAGCTGCTGCCCGACACGCCGATACCCAACCCCGAAAGCAGCCTCATCGCATTCCAGGAACTGACCGCGATCGACAAACTGTTTGCCGACGATCCCCAGGCCCGCCAGGTCATCACGGGACTCGCCGAAGGTCGCTCACCCGATGAGATCTGCGCGTTCAACCGTTTGTCGAAGACCGACTACGATTCGACCCGCAAACGAATTCGGCGCATCTTGCTCCGCGAAGGTCTGAGGACGCCGCAGCCATGACAACGAAACGCCCCGACTCGACACTCGAACGGCTGTTGCTTGCGCTGGAAGACGAGTTGCTGCAGGCCACCGACGCGGAAGTTCTCGCCGCGGCACACGAGCTCGGCATGAACCCGGCCATGAAGGGTTCCGCTGCCTTATCCGGAGTAACGATGCTCGTGCGCCCGATGCCGGTGAACTATGCTGGATCAGGGATTAAGATAACGGACGAGCGCTACCCCCGCGGTTCCCGGCGCCGAACCAAGGGAGACACTCCATCATGACCGCGCGCCGCAGGTTCATTGCGCAGGCGGCCTCTCTCGCCGCCGCGCCCTTCATCAGCACCACCGTGACGCGCGCCCTGGCCGCTTCGAGCAAGAAGTTGGGATACGCCATTTGCGGACTCGGCAGCCTGAGCAGCCAGCAAATCGCTCCAGCGTTGCAGAAAACCGCGAACTGTCGCCTGACCGCCGTCATCACGGACACACCGGCAAAGGCGGCCAGCTGGAAGACTCAATACAACATCGCGGACCGGAGTATCTATACCTACGACACCATGCAGCGGATGGCCGACAATCCGGACATCGATGTGGTGTACATCGTGACGCCGAATGCGTTACACCTGGACCATGCCCTGGCCGCGGCCAAAGCGGGCAAACACGTCTTCTGCGAGAAGCCGCTGGAGATTTCCGTCGAGCGCTGTCAGAAGATGATCGCTGCCGTGCGCGCCGCGAACCGCCTGCTGGGCGTCGCCTATCGCTGCCAGTTCGAGCCACATCACCTGGAATGCATGCGCATCGCCCGCAGCAAGGAGTTCGGTGCGCTGAAGGTGATCGACGCCTATTTCGGCTATAACACGGAGCCCAACGTCTGGCGCCTGAAGCGCGAGTTGGCCGGCGGCGGTCCTTTGATGGATGTCGGGATCTATGCCCTGCAAGCTACACGCTACCTGACGGGCGAGGAGCCCATCTGGGTGTCCGCCACGACCACTCGAGGCGATCCAACTCGATTCTCCGAAGTCGAAGAATCGGTACTCTGGCAAGCCAGATTCCCCAGCGGCGCCATCAGTCAGTGCGGAGCCAGCTATAGCGCCGCGCCCGTCGGGTATTTCCGCGGCATCGCCGAGCACGGTTGGTTTGGCCTCGATCCAGCCTTCATCTACGACGGCATCCGCGGCATGCGTAGCGACGGTAAAGCGCTCGACTTCCCTTCGATCGACCAGTTTGCGGCGGAGATGGATGACTTCGCCCGATGCGTTCTGGAGAAGAAGCCCAGCAAGGTGTCGGGCGAGGAAGGCCTGCGTGATGTGAAGATCATGATGGCGATCTACGAGTCGGCTCGGATAGGGAAGCCTGTGGATCTGCACGCGAGCTAGAAACTCGCGCGCGAGCTGAGCCCGGTCGTCCAGGTTGCCGCCGCTCATCGAGCAAGATTCGGGTGTCGGCTGTTCCGGGAGAGGGCCGATGATGGCGCCGAAGTTCCACAGGGTGAGCCGCGTGCGGCGAACGGGTGGTCCGCGCGAGGGCCACCCCGGGTCGACGGTGAGCGGGCAACGCCCGCGCAAAAGGAGATCGCCATGTCATTCCGTATCACAGGGCTTTCGCCCGAACCGTTTCGACCCTTGTTCGGCCTTTCGGACCAGGAGCTCGCCGCCCAAGGCGTGCGGCGCTACGTCGCGGACAGCAAGCCCGGATTTCCGGATCGGGTCGAAATGCGCGACGCGGAGCCAGGTGAGACTGTCTTACTACTGAACTACACGCACCAGCCCGCGGACACCCCCTATCGCTCCAGCCACGCCATCTTCGTAATCGAAGGCGCGCAGGTGCGCTACGACCGGATCGATGAAGTGCCGGTGGCGTTGCGGTTGCGTACCCTCTCGCTGCGCGCCTTCGATAAATATGACCTGATCGTCGATGCGGATCTGGTCGATGGCGGGAACGTGGAGAGCACCATCCAACGATTCTTCGCCGATCCCAGGGTGGCCTACATCCATGCGCACTACGCGAAATACGGGTGTTATGCGGCTCGCATCGATCGGTTATCCTAAGATGGATGCGCTGGATCTTTTTGAGCGGAATATTGTCGCTGTGTTTGAGTCTTGCCGCGCCGGCGGCCGAGGAGACGGACTCGTTCCCCTCGAACGAAGTCATGAGACATTTCCGGTCGCTCAACGATCCGCGGCTGTCGCCCGACGGCACTCGGGCGCTGCTGCGAGTCGACGATGCGGCGGCGGATGCAGGCAAGAGTCATCTCTGGCTCATCGACGTCGGTGGCAAGAAACCACGCCAACTGACATTTAGCCCTGACGCCGACAAAAAGGGCGAGCGCTCCGGGCAATGGGCCACCGACGGTCAGAGCATTCTGTTCCTTGCGCATCGAGGCGAGCACACGGGTCTCTACGTTCTTCCCATGGACGGCGGGGAAGCCAAGGCTCTCGATATCAAGGTGCGGCCGACGGTCGACGCCTCAAAAGCGCCGGATGCGTTGCCACCCGCGAAGCCGGGCGAAACATCGGAAGCGGTCGGCGAGCTTCCAGTAGATATCGAGAGCTATGGGCTATCACCGGATGGCGCCTGGATCGCTTTTATCGCGCACGACCCTGAGACACCAGGCGAAAAGAAACAGAAGGAAGCCAAGGCTGACGCGGAATGGGTCGATAACGACTCGCATGGCATCCGGCTGTACCTGCTTCAGCGGGATACGAGCCAGGTCACGCCGGTGCCCATTTCCACGGACGTGCGTGAATTCGCCTGGCGGCAGGATAGCTCCGGACTCGTCGTTATTGTCGAGGGGCCGCATAACGCGGGAGACCTGGGCTTCGCCCGATCGGCCTGGTTGCTGGAGATGGCGGATCGTGAGCATCCGCGGCAGCTCGCGACGCTACCGCCGTCGGTCGGCCATGCGGCATGGTCCATGGACGGACACTCGCTCGTGTACATGGCGCAAGCCGAGCGCGACACACCGCCCGGTTATAACGATTTATATGTTTCAGATCTTGGAACACACAAAACTCGTAATCTAACCTCGGGGCTCCAGGGCTCGTTGGCTGCCGAGGAACCCGTTGCACTCCCTGACGGCGGCGCCGTTCAACTCATCCAACGGGGAGTTGATGTTGCCGTGGGGGTGTATCCATCGACTGGCTCGACTCCCAGTTTTCTGAGCCTCCCCATTGCGGCGGTTGAGAATGTCCGCTCGAACGCTCGTCGCAGTGGGTGGATCTTTCTGGGTAGCAGCGGTGGGTTGTCGCCCTCGTTGTACTACGCCTCACAGCTCACGGGCGAGGCAAAGCGGCTCGAGACTCCTTCCGTCGGGCCCGACCACGTCCGCAGCGTGGCGGCTAAACGGATTCAATGGACTCATGAAGGTTTGAAAATCGACGGGCTGCTCTATCTGCCACCGCAGGCGGAAAGCCATGCCGTCCCGTTGATTGTCGACGTGCACGGTGGGCCGGCGGGTCTGTATGTCGATCGCTTTACGCCATACGTGGACTTCATGGTCGGCCACGGCTGGGCCGTACTGCGTAGCAATCCTCGCGGCAGCACCGGGCGCGGAGCTGCCTTTGTGGCAGCCAACAAAAACGATCTGGGCGGCGCGGACTATCGCGACATCATGGCCGGTGTCGATTACGTCCTGAAGACCGAACATGTCGATCCAACGCGTATGGCGCTCATGGGCTACAGCTACGGCGGCGAGATGGCTGCCTTCGTCGAAGGCAAGACGACCCGTTTCAAGGCGATTGTCAGCGGTGCCCCGGTGATCGATCAATACAGCGAGTACGGGACCGAAGCCGAATCATGGTATGACCGTTGGTATTTCGGCAAGCCGTGGGAGCACGCGGCAGATGCGTGGCGCCAGAGTCCCCTCGCTCGCACGGGTGCGGCAAAGACACCGTTTCTGCTATTACAAGGCCAAGCCGATGTGACGGACCCGCTGGGACAGGCGCAGGAGATGTACCGTGCGCTGAGGCAAAACGGCGTACCCGTTGACCTCGTCACCTATCCGCGTGACGATCACGGGCCGCTGGCGTTCGCGCTCTTTGGCGCCCCGGTCACCGAGCCGTGGCATGGCTTCGACGCCCGGCGAAGAGTCGTGACATTCATCGAGAAGGCATTTGGATCATGAAACCCTACGTCATCTGCCACATGTGTACGACGATCGACGGAAGGATCATCGGTGAGCGCTGGCCCAGCGGCATCGATAGCGGGAAACTTTTCGAGACCACCGCCAACACTTTCGGTATCAAAGCGTGGCTAGTCGGCACGACGACCATGCGGGAATTCTCGAGCCGCGACTTCACTTTGAAGTCCGCCGGGCAGCAGATCGAGCGAATCGACTACGTCGCTGCGCCGAAAGCCAAGAGCTTTGCCATCGGAGCGGACGCGAAGGGCGTACTGCGCTTCAAGCGCGGTGACGTCGGCGGCGATCATGTGGTCGTGCTGATCAGCGAGCTCGTGAGCAATGACTATCTCGCACACTTGCGAGCAGCGGGCGTCTCCTACCTTTTCTGTGGACGCGATCGTCTCGATTTACGCAAAGCGCTTCGCAAGATCGGGAGCGCGCTGGGGATTCGCAAGCTGTTGCTCGAGGGAGGTGGCATCTTCAATGGCGCGATGCTCAAAGCCGGCCAGATCGACGAGATCAGCCAGGTCATCGTTCCGGTAGTCGACGGCGGCACGAACGTAGCAAGTCTATTCGACATCCCGGGCCCCGCGCCGCGAAAAGCGGCGGCTGCACTCCGCCTCATCAAACATCAGAAGCTTGCTGGCGGCATCCAGTGGCACCGCTACCGCGTGGACGGCAAGAAGAAGTAGAGCGCTATTTCATTCGCAGCCACAGCATCACCGGAATCATGGCGAGGCGGGCTACGAAAACAGGCAGAAGAATGTCCGGGTAAAGACTGGCAGGCAGGCGCCAGTTGAGAACCAGAACAGTCGCGATGAGCGAGACCGGAGCTCCCACCACCGGAATCCACGATGTTGCCGCACCCGCGAGCGCGCCCAACACGATATCGAAGAGGGTGTAGGGCGTTTTAAACAGCCCGAACATAACGGGTAGCACCACGATCGCCACCACGGCATACACCACGGCGTTCGTATATGGATTCACGACATATCCTTTGTCAGTGCCGTAAACGGCATCTGGACGCGATTGTACGGCAACCCGGGTGGGACGCGACGCTTCTTGCTCGAAGCCCCGGGACCTTCGTAGCGCTTCAACCCGTCAAACACTTGTTGCAAATCACACTTCCAACACTCTGTCCGCCCGACGAAACGTCTGCTCGCGCCAACAAGCTGCAATCGGCGCCTGACATGTACGTCAGCCGGAGTATGTTGAATGAAGTCTTATGTCCTATTGATCGCTCTCGCTGTACACTGATCGGCAGTTGTACCGCGTCGGAGAAGCCACGCCGTGAAGTATCCAGTCCTGCTGCTCATATTGTTCTGCGGTCTCACGACTGAACAGGCCAATGCACAGACTAGCGCAGCGCCCAGACCGACCGCCGAAGCGCTCATCAAGCACTTCAATATGGCGCGGATCCCGCAGGAAGGGCCCTGGTTCGTTTTGACGTACAACAGCTCCGACGTCCTTGCCCGAGGCGCTCTTCCTGAGCGATACAACGGCCCGCGCGCCGCCGGCAGCGCCATCATTGCCCTTGTCACCAAGACCGACTTCTCGGCGATGCATCGCTTGAAGACGGACGAGATGTGGCACTACTACGGCGGCGACCCGTTGGAAATGCTGATCCTGCATCCAAACGGTAATGGTGAAGTCGTGGTGTTGGGGTCGGACGTGCTAGCGGGGCAGAAGCTGCAGTATGTGGTCCCTCGCGGCTCGTGGCAGGGTGCCAGGCCACGCGGGAAAGGCAGGGACTCCTATGCGATCTTTGGCGACACCCTGGCGCCGGCCTTTGAATATTCCGATTTTGAAATGGGATACCGGGATGAACTGCAGAAGGCCTACCCACGCCAGGCCGCCTTGATCGAACAGTTGACCCGGAAGGAATTTCTCACGCGCCCGCAACCTGCGGCGGCTGAAACTCACATAGCGGCGCCCGTTAACGAGGGGACAGTCAGCCCGACCCCGTCGGCACCGGTGGTGGTGGCCGTCGAGCAACTGAAGACCGTTCAGGCCTCGCCAGGATTAGACCTGGCCGAGGTGGTCGGCCGTGTCGCGGCGGCGCACAGCGAGCGATGCAGCATCGCGTATTTCTCCCTTGCGGCCAGCGCTCGTACGTCGACGAGCCTCAATAAGGAGGCGGAAGAATATTTTCTGGTTAGCGAGGGAACCGGCACAGTTCGAGTGGGTACACAGGAAGTGACAGTCACTCCAGGATCGCTCGTTGTCATCCCCCCGCGTGCCGAGCACTCGTTACAGGCGGGTTCGTCAGGCAGCCTGCGCTTCTACGCGATATCCGCGCCCGCTTTCAGCCCCGAAGACTACGTAGTGACGTCGGCGGCCCAGCATTAGCGGCGACGGGTTCAGCCGGGATTCAGACAGCCCCACCACTCCATGGTCACGGGCGAGGCGGATCAACCTCGCCGGGCATAGTCCTTGCGACTAGCACTGCGCGCATACTTCAAATCAACGCGCGGTGCGGGACAAGCACTCAGGGTGCGCCGCGAGGAACACCCTAGCAGGCAACGCCGCGCAAACGGAGATTCCATGATCGCTACAACACGCTTTATTATGGGCGCCTTCTTGTTGGGGCTGACACTGACGACCTCGGGCTGCGTCGTCGAGCCACGTGAAGGCTACTACGATCACTCGCATGCTCGCTGGTATCACGAGCACCGCTGGCACGAGTGCGGCGAGCACGAGGATCACTGCCGCTAGTCTGCGACCGAGACCCACTTTCCGCCCTTTGCGGAGCCTGCGCGTCCGGTCAGAGACTCGCAGCGCCCGTTCAGGGCGGCGATTTTTGGATTCGCGCTCGACCAACCACACCCGCGGTCGCAGCACCACCTCTGGCTTGATGTTCACCACCGAATCGCCGGCCTGCGTATCATGGAAGCAACGCAGGGTCGGAGATGGAGTGGTCATGAGTCATCGCTTGGCGGGTCTGGATGTCAGATCCTTTGTTCGAAGTGTGTTGAACATTTGCGTCGGACACGCTGGACAAAGGCGACGAATCATTGCTCTGGGTGCCGTTGCCGCGGGAATGTGGGTCGCAGGCCCACTGGCGTGGTCAGCTGACGCCCCTCACTCCCTTCGCGCGTCCCACCATGCAACGAAGACGCCCATCGAGAACCTCATCGTGATCGTGGGCGAGAATCAAACCTTCGACGGCCTCTTCGCGACCTACGTTCCCAAACCCGGGGCTAGCGTGCGCAACCTGCTTACCGAAGGAATCGTCGACGGCGACGGCAATGCCGGTCCCCGGTTTGCCCTTGCCGCGCAGAGGAAGGCAGTCCCGCAGGCCGTGTATATGTTAGACCCGCCCCGGGCAACAGCGTATGCAACCTTGCTTCCGCCACGCCTGATCGGTGTCCAGGATCAAAAGTTCCACGACGTCGCCAACGGCGTCGACCCCCGTTTTCCGGGCAGTCTGCCGAATGGCCCGTTTCAGATTACGCGCTACGTGCCCTACCCCAAGGAAAATCCGGCCCCGACGCTCGAAACCTCGACCGCCGCGCTGTCCGCGGCCACCGGGGACCCGGTGCATCGATTCTTCCAGATGTGGCAGCAGACAGGCGGAGACAACACCAACCCCGACCTGTACGTATGGGTCGCGGCTACGGCAGGCATGGGGGCCGACACGACTGGAATCACCGCCGCGGACCCGGGTCAGGGCGGGGAGTTGATGGGCTTTGTCAACATGCACCGTGGCGACGCTAGCTATCTGCGAACACTCGCCGACAGCTACGCCATCAGTGACAACCATCATCAGTTCGTCATGGGCGGTACGGGAGTCAACTTCTTCTCGATTACCACGGGCGACGTGCCGGTCTACAAGATCGGAGGTACGGTGGCCACGCCACCCGCCAACCAGGTCGAAAACCCGAACCCTGCGCCCGGAAGCGAAAACTTCTTCCGGCAGGACGGCTACCAGGGCGGCTCGTTCGTCAATTGCGCCGACGCCCAGCAGCCGGGCGTTGGCGCAATTCTCGGCGTTCTGCAAAAGAAGGGCATTGCCAGCCGCTGCGAGCCCGGCGCCTACTACCTGGTCAACAATTACAGTGCGGGATACGACCTTGACGGTCATCCGCAACCTTTGGGACCCAACAACTACAACTACCCGCCGCAAACAGTACCGACCATCGCCGAATCGCTCAGCAAAGCCGGTGTGAGCTGGAGTTGGTATACAGGCGCGCGGGACATCGCGGACGTGCGGACAGAGATGAAGACGTTGCATCTCTCGTTGGATGCGGCTCGGCGCCTGCAGTACAACGACATTGGCGATCCCCTAGTCGCCTCCACCGCGGTCATGGCGCAACCGGCACTGAAGTCGCGGCTGAAGGGGCTGACTTCTTTCGATCGGGACGTGGCCCGTGGCACCTTGCCGGCCGTGAGCTTCCTGGTTCCGAAAAATCTCGACAGTGGCCACCCGGGCTACTCGGTCGAGGCGAGTTACGAGGACTTCGTGCGCGATGTGATCGCAAAGGTCCAGGCGCATCCGAAACTGTGGGCGCACACGGCGATCCTGGTCACTACCGATGAGGGCGGCGGTCACTTCGACAGCGGATACATCCAGATTCTCGACTTTTTTGGCGACGGTCCGCGCATTCCCATGATCGTGGTATCGCCGTATGCCAAGCGCGGGCATATCGATCATGGTTATAGCGATCACGCCTCCATCCTGAAGTTCATCGAGTACAACTGGGGCCTGCCGAAGTTGTCCAACCGCAGCCGCGACAACCTGCCGAATCCCGTCGCGACCGCGGAAGACCCCTACCGGCCGACGAACGGACCTGCGGTTGGGGATCTGCTGACCCTGTTTGATTTCTGAGGGCATGGCGGGCAGGTGCTGTGCGGGGGTTGATTACATTCACGGCGCTGTGCCTCGCACCTGCCATCGGCACCGCCGCTACGGCGACCTTGAGCCCACAGGCGCAGCTCGGGCGTCAGATCTTCTTCGACCCTACCCTCTCGGCCTCCGGCAAGTTGTCGTGCGCAAGTTGCCACGATCCAACTAACGCGTACGCCGCACCGAAGGCCTCCGGGGTCGTTATTCGCGGCGGGGCGAACATGGATCGGCCTGGCCTTCGCGCCGTACCCTCGTTGCGTTATCTGTCCGACACGCCACGCTTCTCCCGACACACATATATGGATATGGGCAGGGACCGCGAGGACGTCGGGCCGGCAGGGGGATTCATGCTCGACGGCCGCGCGGACAATTTGCGCGAGCAGATGCTACTGCCGCTGTTGGATCCGGCGGAGATGGCCAACTCGAGCGTCGCGGACGTTGCCGCGCGGTTGCGGCGAACGCCGTATGCTGCGCAGCTTCGCCAGGCGGCGGACTCCCCCAGCACCAGCTCGCACCCCCTCGCTGGGGCTCAGCCGCCCGCCGACGCGCGCCCCTCCGCCGGCACGCAACCCCTCGTCGACGCGGCCGCTGCGGCCCTCGAGCGATTCGAGCTCGAAGATCCCAGCTTCCACCCCTACAACAGCCGTTTCGACCGTTACCTTCGAGGCACCGCGGCACTCTCCACCGATGAGTTGGAGGGACTGCGACTCTTCATTGACCCCACCAAAGGTAACTGCGCCGCCTGCCACACCGCGACCACGGGTCCTGGAGGGCGTGCACCAACCTTCACCGACTACAGCTTCCACGCGCTCGGAGTGCCGCGCAATCCGGCGATACCGGCAAACGCCGACCCGCGATTCTTCGACCTCGGTCTATGTGGCCCGCGGCGCACGGATCTTCACAACGAGAGTCAGTACTGCGGTTATTTCAAGACCCCGACATTGCGCAATGTCGCGCGACGGCAGTTCTTCTTTCATAACGGCCAATTCGCGAATCTGCAGGACGTCATGCACTTCTACGTCGAGCGTGATACGGACGCGCGGCGTTGGTACCCGACGCTCGCAGGCAAACTGCAGCAGTTCGACGACGTGCCGACGCGCTATCGCGGCAATGTCAACATTTCCGACGCCCCACTCAATCGCAGCCGCGGCGACCAGCCCGCGCTGGATGACGACGAGATCGGTAAAGTGATCGTCTTTCTGGGAACTCTAAACGA